>NZ_JBFRTQ010000077.1:0-5614 GCF_041474195.1 Vibrio sp. 10N.222.52.C3
CGTCATGCTCGGCGCACAATACAAAAAAGGTCGATGTAATATCGACCTTTTTCTTTGCCTGCAATTCTGGCTAACTAGATATTAACTACGTAAGCCAATACCCTTTGTCACTAGGTAGTGTGCAATGCCATACAACAGCACGATAAACACACCTAGTACGCCAAACGACGTCACGATCCCCACATCAGACACACCCAAGAAGCCATATCTGAACGCGTTAACCATGTACACGATAGGGTTCAACTTCGATACACCTTGCCAGAATTCAGGCAATAGACTGATCGAGTAGAACACACCACCAAGGTACGTCAGCGGCGTTAAGATAAAGGTTGGGATAATAGAGATATCATCAAACGTGCGTGCGAATACCGCGTTAATCAAGCCACCCAAAGCGAATACTACCGACGTTAAAAATACCGTCGCAATGATCACGCCCCAATGGTCAACTTGTAAGTCGACAAAGAACAACGACACGAAGGTTACTATGGTACCCACTAACAATCCACGAACCACACCACCCATTACGAAGCCGGCGATAATCACGTAGTTAGGAACAGGCGCTACAAGCAGCTCTTCAATGTTCTTCTGGAACTTGGCACTAAAGAACGATGAAGCAACGTTGGAATATGAGTTGGTGATCACCGACATCATGATCAGACCGGGAACAATGTATTCCATGTAACTAAAGCCGTTCATTTCACCAATACGCGCACCAATCAGGTTACCGAAGATGATGAAGTAAAGCGTCATGGTAATCGCTGGCGGCACCAGAGTCTGCACCCAGATACGAGTAAAGCGATTGATCTCTTTGGTCAACAAACTGCAGAAAGCGGTCCAATATAGGCTGTACATATTATTTACTCCCCTCACGGACGATACTCACAAATAGCTCTTCTAGACGGTTTGCTTTGTTACGCATAGAGAGGACTTTAACCTGTTGCTCGCTCAATTGAGCAAAGATGGTATTCAAACCTAGGTTCTTGTCGATTTCGATTTCTAGCGAGCCATTGACCATCACTTGGCTATTCACGCCTTCAAGCTTAGGTTCAGTCGTGCCCTCTTCCAGATCCAGAATAAAGGTCTCAGCACTCAATTTGCCCAACAGCGCTTTCATTGTTGTGTTCTCAATCAGCTCACCGCGATTGATGATACCAATGTTGCGACACAGCATTTCTGCTTCTTCTAGGTAGTGCGTGGTCAAGATAATGGTAATGCCCTGCTTCTCATTGATCTCTTTTAGGAATTCCCACATTGAACGACGTAGTTCAATATCAACGCCTGCTGTCGGTTCATCAAGGATCAACAAATGAGGTTCATGCATCAATGCACGCGCGATCATCAAACGACGCTTCATACCACCAGACAAGTTACGCGCGCGTTCGCCACGCTTTTCCCACAGATCGAGTTGAGATAGGTACTTTTTCGCTCGCTCTTTCGCTAATGCTTTTGGCACGCCGTAATAACCCGCTTGTTGCAGCACGATCTGTTCAACGGTTTCAAACGGGTTAAAGTTAAACTCTTGAGGCACAAGGCCTAAGTTCTGCTTCGCCAATTCCAGATCGGTATCAATGTCGTAGCCGAACACTTTAACCTTGCCTGACGTTTTATTTACCAGTGAAGAGATAACACCAATGGTGGTTGATTTACCCGCACCATTGGGACCAAGTAGTGCGTAAAAGTCGCCTTTTTCTACTTGTAAACTAACGCCCTTAAGAGCCTCGAAGCCCCCAGCATAAGTTTTTCTTAATTGCTCAATTTCTAATGCATACATAGAGATAGACTGCCATTTGCTATAGATAAGATGTAGACGACCGAGCTTGAGGAAGAGAGTAATGCTTAAAACGAGCTAGCAGAAAACTAACCCAAACTTGTTAACTCGGCCATTTTGCAAACAAGTTTATCGTTGATTGACGATTAATACAAATATCGTGTGAGAGTTTCTTTCGAAAACAAATAAGCGTCTTGGCTACGTGAAGACTAAATCAACGTTCAATAAATATAAAAATGCCGCTAAGTGATTCACTTAACGGCATTAATGATCAGTCTTGAAGTGAGCGTCTATAGCTTATTCATATTAGATTATTCATATCAGGTCATTAATATCAGCTTATTACTGAAAAATTAAACTGACTCAAATTGATGCTCATCTCTGTCGACATAGCTTGTTGCTGCCGTCAGGGCTTCATATCTGAATCGATAAGTGTTGGATTCAGGTACTAGGTCAATCACGTGGAACTTCTCTAGTTGTTGACGAGTATTCTCATTAGGACACAGCAGATACACCTCACACTGCGCATCCAATGCATCTTTAATCGCATTCTCTAGCGCTAGGCCAACAGTGACATCAATCATAGGTACATCTGTCAGGTCTAGAATCATCGCTTCATAGTCAGAGATACTTGAGTGCTGACGTGAAATCGCCTTTGAAACGCTGAATATCATCGGCCCTGATAGGTAGAAGAATAGCACCTTACCATTGGCACTATCGAGTAACTGACGTTCGCTATCAGTCAATGGGATATCGTCTTCATCATCACCATCACTGATCGCCTTAACTTGTCTGGCTTGCTCTCGGCTTAATCTTTCAATAATCAGAATATTCGAGATAAACACACCCAGTCCAACGGCAATAATCAAGTCAACAAACACAGTCAATAGCATCACGCCGTACATCACGCCCATGCCGGCATAGCTAACCTTGTGCGCGCGCTGGATAAAGCTCCAATCTAGGATATTGAAACCAACATACATCGCGATACCAGCCAGCACTGCCATAGGAATCGGTTCTGTTAAACCACCTGCAACCAATACCACGAGCGCAAGTACTAAAGCTCGAATAACACCTGAAAGCGGAGAACGCGCTCCCACCTGAATATTGGTTACAGTCCCCATAGTAGCACCCGCGCCAGGTAGTGCACCAAACAGGCCAGAGATCATATTGGCAATGCCTTGGCCACGAAGCTCTTTGTCTGAGTCATGCTCTTTACGAGTCAATGAATCTCCGATAACCGCGGTCAAAAGCGTATCAATACAACCTAATGTACCAAGCACCAAGGCATCGATAACCATAGTAGTAAACTGTTCAGCGCTGATCGTAGGGATAACGAGGGAAGGTAAACCAGCTGGGATTTCACCAATACGGCGAATAGAGTCGGTATCAAAAATAATGACGGACAAGAGCGTTACAGCCACTAACGCGACCAGTTGAGCAGGCACATACTTACGATACTTAGCGGGGAAGCCAAAAAGAATACCGAGTGTCAGAGCACCTAGAAATAGCTCACTCACTTTTAAGTTTGCTAGCGTATCAGGTAAAGCAGAGAGCGTGCCCATTACACCACCGGATGGAGCGGCATGCCCTAACAATGGAGACAGCTGCAAGATAATCAGAATAACGCCAATGCCCGACATGAATCCGGAGATCACGCTATATGGCATCAAAGTGACGTATTTTCCTAGCTTTAACGTACCAAGTAATATCTGGAATGCACCGGCCATCATCACGACAGTAAAGGTCATTGCCATACCCGTTTCAGGATATTTAGCAACCATACTCGTCATTACGGCAGTCATGATCACCGTCATCGGGCCGGTAGGTTCAGAAATCAAACTACTCGAACCGCCAAACAATGCTGCAAATAGGCCAACCATAATGGCGCCCCACAAGCCAGCTTCAGCTCCCGCGCCAGAAGCAACACCAAATGCCAATGCTAAAGGTAACGAGATGATGGCTGTAGTTACACCGCCAAACATATCCCCTTTGAGATTGATATCCGTAAAACGACTTCCAAACAAAACACACCTTCCTGATGATGAAATGACAAACCTTATCACTTTAGCAAATGTATCAAGTGTTCAGAAAGTGTTAATTCAATCACATTATTCATGTCTTATAACCGGATTATTGATAGTGGGCTAAGTTTATGATTTTCCGTACTAGAACACGTCAGATGAGTACATTTTGACGCAGTTTTTACGAGATTGAATTTGTAACATTGTGTATAGTTAAGCATCTTAATTGAGGGATGTAAGAAGCAAGATGCCAGAAATAAAACAGCTTTTTGAGAACAATTCCAAATGGTCTGAAGAAATTCGCTCTGAAAGACCTGAGTATTTTACAACGCTTGAAGAGGGTCAAAGCCCTGGTTTTCTATGGATAGGTTGTTCAGATAGCCGAGTTCCAGCCGAGCGCCTGACTGGCTTATATTCTGGAGAACTGTTTGTTCACCGAAACGTGGCCAACCAAGTGGTTCATACAGACCTAAACTGTCTATCTGTTGTTCAGTACGCAGTAGATGTGCTTAAAGTGAAACACATTATTGTCTGTGGTCACTACGGTTGTGGCGGTGTTAACGCGGCGATTGATAACCCTAAACTTGGTCTTATCAACAACTGGTTACTGCACATCCGTGACAATTACCTAAAATACCGCAAGCAAATCGAGGGGCTTCCTCGTGAGCAATGGGGTGACAAGTTATGCGAAATTAACGTCGCAGAACAGGTTTATAACCTAGGTAACTCAACCATTATGCAAAATGCGTGGGAGCGTGGCCAAGACGTTGAAATCCATGGTGTGGTTTATGGTATTGGCGATGGCAAGCTACAGGACCTTGGCGTACGTTGCTCAAGTAACGATACTTTAGAGAACAGTCACTTAGATGCATTAAACAAGATCTTAACGACGCCTCTTCTTAGTCAACAAAGCTAACCCATTCCGTCATATATACAAAAAGCCCGCATCAAGCGGGCTTTTTAATGACTTCTAAACCACAAGCGTAATGATTACTCTTGAGGTACTACCTTACCGATGTACGGTAGGTGACGATATTTTTGTGCGTAGTCGATACCAACACCAACAACAAACTCGTCTGGGATCTCAAAACCAATCCATTTTGTATCGACAGTCACTTCACGGCGAGAAGGCTTGTCTAATAGCGTACAAATTTCGATAGACTTAGGACCACGTAGGCTCAGAATCTCTTTTACTTTAGTCAGCGTGTTACCTGTATCGATAATATCCTCTACAAGTAGAACGTCTTTACCTTGGATATCATCATCAAGATCTTTCAAAATACGAACATCACGTGAGCTTTCCATGCCGTTGCCGTAGCTAGACGCGGTCATGAAATCAACTTGGTGAGTTAAATCGATAGCACGAGCAAGATCTGCCATAAAGACAAAAGATCCACGCAATAAGCCAACTAAAACTAGATCTTCACTACCGTTGTAGTGTTCCGTGATCTGTTTGCCTAGTTCGTTCACTCGATCCTGAACTTCTTGCTCAGAGATCATGACTTCAACTGTATGCTTCATACTGCTCTCATTCTATTTGGTGATTGCGACGAATGTTGACAGTTTCGTCAGTTGTGTCGCTCAATTTTGTGCGTAAGTCTAGCACTGCTCAAATACCCACACCACCTTATGGTTCGAATTTACTGTCAGATTCTCAACGAAATGTGCGCTGGTGCCTTATCCAATACTCGTCTCCTTTCACATCAATGCTGATCACGCTTTATGTATCAAGTTTGATGTAACTGTCTATAAAACAAGCTGAAAGGATTGACCATTCGCATATGCACCATTACACTCATCTTGGCTTAAATAATAATAAAAT
>NZ_JBFRTQ010000078.1:0-38034 GCF_041474195.1 Vibrio sp. 10N.222.52.C3
CTTAAGTGAACGGCATTACTGCAGAGAGAGCGTTTTTTCGATCTTTGGGCGCTGAAGGAGTCGTATATCAAAGCGACAGGCAAGGGGCTAGCCACATCGTTGCGAAGCTTCTCGTTCGATTTCTCTAATTTGACCAAGCGAACATTTTTGACCAAGCAAGTAGTGGAACAATCAGGCTTGTATCGCGAAATCAGGCTACATAGCGGGATTGGGTTGAATTTGGATTCTGCTCAACAAGACGATAGTTCTACAGATTGGCAGTGTTGCTTAGGGCGGCTGGATGAACAGTATCGCTTTGCGGTGACGCTTGGCGGGAATTTGCTCCCCATGCAGATAGAGATGAGAACCTTTTCGTCGTCTCATCTCTTGACGTCTATGTGGATAAAATAAAGTTAGCTCGACTCTCCAAGCATCGCTTTTAATACTTCTGCGGGTACAGGCTGAAGTTGTTTGTCTTTATCTAGGCAAACCATCTCGATATCACCAATCACGGCAGGTTTGGTTGCATCTTTACGCCAAACCTCTTGTCGCCATAAGGTTTTGTATTTTCCATCGAGTTCAAAAGAGGTTCGGATATCGCAGATCTCTGCGAACTCAACGCCGTCTTGAAAGGTCATATTGGCTTTATACACCGCAAACCCCAGTCCATGTTCATTCCACAACTCTGCCAGTTTATCGCTGCCCAACACATGCTCGCGCGCACGCTCAAAGTATTTAAGAAAGTTAGGGTGATAAACCACACCTGAGTGATCGGTATCTTCGTAGTAAATCTGTACTGGGTGATGGTAGATCTGACTCATGGGTAGCAACTCTTGGTAAGTAGTGGATCAGTAAATCTGACTAAGTTGTGCAGCACTCTACAGGATAGGTTGAAATTACTTCAAGGCATCATCGTGAAAGGGGCTTTTGGTCAGACCTCATTTATCACTGATGCTTTGGTCAACTCCCACCCATTTACAAATATTCTATGTGTCATTTTCCACCCATTAATTTTTGTAGCGAGTTAGCGACAACTGCAGGCAGATCTGATGAAGCCTTGCGGTTAAAGGCTTGTTAATGAATTGTGTCAATATGGCGCGCTAATTGCCTTAGTGAAAGCACGCAGTTCCCATTGAAGGGCTGCTTTGTTTACTAAGGAGAATAATAATGTTTAAGCCTCTTACCCTGCTGTCTTTATCTGCTCTGGCGCTCACAAGTTTTAATGCTGCTGCAAACTGTGACCCTGGTGAAATCGTGATTAAATTCAGTCATGTAACCAATACCGATAAGCACCCGAAAGGCATCGCCGCTTCTTTACTGGAAGAGCGAGTAAACACAGAAATGAATGGAAAAGCTTGTATGCAAGTTTTCCCTAACTCAACACTTTACGATGATAATAAGGTACTGGAAGCCCTGTTAAATGGTGATGTTCAAATGGCGGCGCCATCGCTGTCAAAATTTGAGAAGTTCACTAAGAAATACCGCATTTTTGACCTTCCTTTCCTATTTGAAGACGTAGAAGCCGTTGACCGTTTCCAAAACTCAGAATCTGGTGAAAAGCTGAAGAACGCGATGAAGCGTCGTGGCCTGCAAGGTCTTGCGTTTTGGCACAATGGCATGAAACAGATGTCGGCGAACAAACCTCTTATCAGCCCTGAAGATGCAAAAGGTTTGAAATTCCGTGTTCAAGCATCGGATGTATTGGTGGCTCAGTTTGAACAACTAGGCGCTAACCCACAGAAGATGTCTTTCAAAGAAGTGTACGGTGGCTTGCAAACTAAAGTTATCGATGGTCAAGAGAACACATGGTCAAACATCTACGGTAAGAAGTTCTTTGAAGTACAAGACGGCGTGACCGAAACTAATCACGGTATCTTGGATTACCTAGTTGTAACGTCAAACGACTTCTGGAAAGACCTACCTGAAGATGTACGCACACAGCTTGGCACTATCGTTCAAGAAGTGTCTGAGACGCGTAACGCAGAATCTTCAAAAGTTAACCTAGCGAACAAAAACAACATCATCGAAGCGGGTGGTGAGGTTCGTACACTTACGCCTGAACAGCGTGAAGCATGGGTAGCTGCACTTCAACCAGTATGGAAGAAGTTTGAAAAAGACATCGGTTCAGACCTTATCGATGCAGCGTTAGCTTCAAACCAATAACACCGCTAAGGGAGTGGCGAGTATTCGTCACTCCTTATTAAAACAATTATAAGCGGAGTCAATTATGGAAAAGCCTCAAATGGAACAACCAAATTCTAGCGAATCAGCACTGGAAACCTCTCTTTTTTCCAAAGTCGGAAGAGTTACGGATGTGATTGAAGAGTCACTAATCGCATTTTTCCTTGGCGCAATGACGCTACTTACTTTTGCCAACGTGGTATTTCGATACGCATTCAATGACAACATCTTATGGGCACTGGAACTGACCGTGTTCATGTTTGCTTGGATGGTGTTAGTGGGCGCATCTTATGGCGTTAAAAAACACTTCCACATTGGTGTTGATGTGATCATCAACCTTGCCCCAGAAAAGCTACGCAAAGTGTATGCGCTCATCGCCGTGACAAGCTGCCTAGCATTTTCAATCTTACTTCTTATCGGTTCTTGGAATTATTGGTACCCATTCGCGACCGATCGCGCATGGTACGAGACCGACGATATTCCAATGCCAGAGATGCTTCAGTTTCTTGCTGACTGGCTGAATGAAGGCGAGCGATACGAGAAACTGCCACGTTTTATTCCTTATATGGCGCTGCCGATTGGTATGGCAATGCTAACGTTCCGTTTTGCTCAAGTTGCTTACCAAGTCGTAACAGGCAAGCTTGACCGCATGATTGCAGGACACGAAGCCGAAGAAGAGCTGGATGCGTTGAAAGCAGACGTGCTAGCGGGCTCTGACGAAGATGCGACAGCGGTATTGAATTCGACTCCGCAGAACAAAGCGAATGAGTCGAGTACAAAATCTAACGGTAAGGAAGACTAATCATGGCAATGTTATTTCTATTTTTAATGGTAATTGCTTTCATGTTGGTCGGTGTACCAATTGCAATTTCCCTCGGTTTATCGAGCGTAATATTCTTATTGATGCACTCAGATGCGTCATTAGCTTCAGTCGCACAAACGCTGTTTAATGCATTTGCAGGCCACTACACACTCTTAGCGATTCCTTTCTTTATTTTGGCCTCTAGCTTCATGTCTACTGGTGGCGTGGCGAAACGTATTATCCGTTTTGCTATCGCGATGGTAGGTTGGTTCCGCGGCGGCTTGGCGATGGCGTCGGTTGTGGCATGTATGATGTTCGCAGCCCTTTCTGGTTCATCTCCTGCAACGGTAGTGGCGATCGGTAGTATCGTTATCGCAGGTATGATCAAAAACGGTTACTCAAAAGAGTTCGCGGCAGGGGTTATCTGTAACGCGGGTACTTTGGGTATCTTGATTCCGCCGTCCATCGTGATGGTGGTTTACGCGGCTGCGACCGATGTATCGGTAGGTCGTATGTTCTTAGGTGGCGTTATTCCTGGTTTGCTGGCGGGTGTGATGTTGATGATTGCTATCTACATCGCAGCACGTATTAAGAAGATTCCGGCACAGCCATTTGTGGGCTGGGGCGAGATGTTCGCAGCTGCGAAAGATGCGAGCTGGGGCTTGCTGCTGATTGTCATCATTCTAGGTGGTATCTACGGCGGCATCTTTACTCCGACAGAAGCGGCGGCAGTGGCTGCGGTGTATGCCTTCTTCATTGCCAACTTTATCTATAAAGATATGGGGCCTTTCGCTGACAAGAACAATACAAAGCCTGCTTTGGTTAAGGTGTTCCAAACGTTTTTCCATAAAGACACCAAAGACACACTTTACGATGCAGGCAAGCTGACGATCATGCTGCTGTTTATCATTGCCAATGCTCTGATTCTTAAGCATGTACTGACCGAAGAACGCATTCCTCAAATGATCACTGAGTCTATGCTATCTGCGGGCTTGGGTCCGATCACCTTTTTGATTGTAGTAAACGTTTTACTCTTGATTGGTGGGCAGTTCATGGAGCCATCAGGCTTGCTGATCATCGTTGCTCCTTTGGTATTCCCAATTGCAATTGCGCTCGGTATCGACCCAATTCACCTAGGTATCATGATGGTGGTGAACATGGAGATAGGGATGATAACGCCGCCTGTCGGGCTCAATTTGTTTGTGACCGCAGGTGTCGCGAAGATGTCGATGATGAACGTGGTAAAAGCCGCATTGCCGTGGGTTGGGGTGATGTTCTTATTCCTGATTATCGTCACTTACGTACCTTGGGTATCAACATGGTTACCAACCACCTTGATGGGACCAGAGATCATAACCAAGTAGCTATTTGAGTCATTCACTGACATGGAATTTAATCCATAAAAAATGAGGAGGTCGCTAGACCTCCACATCTATATTTCTGCCACGATTTGAATGAGGCTTTATCTGCTCATACAAAGCGCGTTTTGCCTCTAATTCTGGCGTGTGTAGATCGACATGATTGTCAGCATAAAAAATACCATCTATCTCGAAAGTATCGGTAATCGATGGCACTTTTGTTTTCTCACCCATAACCACTTCCTTATTATATTTATTGCATAACATCCTGTTGTCGAAATAAGTATAGGTGATCTTGCTCCCAAATCTAATTTAGTTTGGTTCTACCTTATAAGATTCTTTCGTTAGCTGGTGCTTTTGCATCTTATCGTAGAGGGTTTTCCTCGGTAATTGCAGCCTCTCCATGGTCTCTTTTATACTGCCATTGCATTCAATAAGTGCCTGCTTCAACGTGTTTTTTTCAAAGTCAGATACCAATTCTGCCAAAGACAGTTCTTGAGTAGTTTCAGTGGCGCTGTCTGATAAGTGAGAAAGCTTACCTAAAAGTACAAAACGCTCTGCAGTATTACGTAATTCTCGAACATTTCCCGGCCAATCATGAGCCAAAAGTGCGTGCAGCTCCTTTTGTGGAAGGGCAGGGGCAGTCTTGCCATAACGCGCCGCAGCGACCAGTAAGAAGTGGTGGAAGAGTGCTGGGATATCTTCTTGTCGGCTTCTTAACGGCGGTAAATCTAAGGTCACAACATTGAGTCGATAATAGAGATCTTGGCGGAAAGAGCCTTCTTCAGCGGCTTTCTTTAGGTCGACTTTGGTTGCTGCTATCACTCGAATATCTAGTGGCACTAAACCGTTTGAACCAACTCGCTCAATAACGCGTTCTTGTAAGACGCGTAATAGGCGAATTTGTGCCTGCATCGGCATGGATTCAACTTCATCTAAGAATAGAGTTCCGCCTTGAGCAAACTCGAATTTACCCACTCGCATGCTTTCTGCGCCCGTGAATGCCCCTTTTTCATGGCCATACAGTTCACTCTCAATCAGGTTTTCAGGAACAGCACCACAGTTGACCGCGACAAAGTTTTGCTCTCGACGGCTGCTTTGTTCATGCAGAGAACGTGCTACTAACTCTTTACCTGTACCTGTCTCGCCAAACAATAATATATCGGCATTGGTGTCGGCAATATGGGTGATGATGGAGCGCAGCTCAGTCATGGATTGCGTATCACCAATGATTCTAGGGCCGAGCGCTTGGCTGGCTTTGAGTGAACGTTTTAACTCAAGGTTCTCTAGTGTGAGCTGACGTTTTTCTATCGCTCGCTTAGTGGTTTCGATTAGGCGTTCATTAGCGAAAGGTTTTTCAATGAAGTCATAGGCGCCGTATTGGATGGCTTGAACGGCCATTGAAATATCGCCGTGACCAGTAATCATGATCACGGGGATCTCTTTGTCTTTGTGCATCACGGTGTTGAGCAGATCATGCCCGGATAGACCTGGTAGACAGATATCAGTGATGATCACGTGAGGTAAGCCGTTTTCTTGAATCGCGAGCAGAGCAGACTCCGCATCGGGAAAGAATTCGGCATCAATGTCGGCGAGCTCGAAGCTCTGTTCAATCGCCATTCTTAGATCGGATTCATCATCAATGAAATAGACGTGACACATAGTGATTCCTTTACTTCTTTGTATTCTGGTTATTGCTGAGTTTTTGTTTGCTGTTCATGTCCAACAAGGGGCAACTCTATGCTGATTCGAGCACCGCCTTGAGGGCTACTACCGGTAGCGAGCTTGCCATTTATTCCGTTGATTATTTGTTGAGAAATCGATAGCCCAAGTCCAAGTCCGTTTTTCTTGGTGGTATGGAAGGGTTCAAAAAAGTTTCCGCTAGAAGGGGAGGTGAAGCCGGGGCCGTTATCATCGACATGAATTAGCAAGGTATTGGCTTGTTGATGGTCGGACTCTCTAATCTCTAACAGAATAGCTAATTGTTTGTCATCTTGTTGTTCCACCGCCTGAATCGCGTTGGTCAGCAGGTTAATGATCACCTGTTCCAGTTGAATGGCGTTGGCGAGCACGCAAGCATCAAAGGTCTCAGGGAGTTCGTTGACCTTAACTCGCTCGCTCTTGAGTTGTGGCTTCATCAGCTCTTTCGATGAATGTAAAACTGGGAGTATTTGTAAGGTGTGTAGCTCTTCCGCAGTAGATTTTTTGGCGAACGAGCGAAGCTGGTGGCTGATTTTCGCCATACGATCAGTGAGTGCCGAGATTCGCGATAGATTGTCATCGACACGATCGGTTTTTTCTTTGGCAAGAAACAATCGGCCGTTGTCGGCATAACTGCGAATCGCGGCAAGCGGGTTATTCAGTTCGTGACTGATGCTCGCTGACATCTGCCCTAGCACTGCTAGTTTGGCGGCTTGGATGAGCTCGTCTTGGGTTTGCCTCAGAACATGCTCGGTTTCGATACGGTGTTTGATCTCAACATGTAACTCCGATGTACGTTCAAGCACTTGAAATTCGAGTTTTTGCTTGGCTTCGGATTGCAGCCTGTCTATCTGTGCTCGTCTTTGTTGTCTATGGTGGTTGAGCTGCATTGTTAGATAAATAATCGCAAAGATTAGGCTCAAAACCACAAGGTAAGCAACCAAGTCCCACCAAACTAAGTGGGTTGGAGAAAATACCCGTATGGTGAGTCTTGGTTCGGCTAGGAAACGCGAAGAACTAAAGAACTGCTCTTGGACGAGTTTGTGTGGCGACTCAATACGACTGGTGGCACTGTCTAAATCGCCGGAGAAGTGCAGGCTTTCTATTTTTGTATCGAGATACTGCCTGCTTTCTTGAATTCGAGTGTGTTGTACTTCGCTTAGCGGCTGAAGGCTTTTGAACAGCCACTCAGGGTTACTCGACATAAATACAATTTGATCTTTATCGTCAGCAACAAAAAAACTCTGTTTGCCTTTCCAACTTGCTTCAATCAGCGATAAATCCATCTTTACGACAATGACGCCAATAATCTCGGCGGCATAGGAGACGGGGTAAGAATAATAATAGCCTCGCTTTCCAGAGGTTGAACCTAGCGCAAAATATTGATTTTCATTGCCAATAATCGCTTCTTGAAAGTAGGGGCGGAAAGCAAAGTTACGACGAATAAAAGAACGCGGTTGATTCCAGTTACTGGCTGCAATGGTGGTGCCGATACTGTCTAGTAGGTAGGTGTCGGATGCTTGAATCACCGAGTTTACGTGCTCTAGATAACGATTAGTGAGTTCGATTTGCGCAGAGTTACTTGGAGAGTGCAGGGCATCGACCAGCTCTTTGTCTTTTGAAAGCAGCTCGGGAATGTGCGCGAACTTATCCAATTGGCTTGAAATATGAACAGAAAAGCGGTCCAGCTTAGATTGATGATCATTTAACAAACTTTCATGGCTCGTGCTCCACACCCAATGACCGCCAAACACCATCAGTAAACTGTATGTGACCATTAACAGTATTGGGATTTTAAAAGCTTGAAACATGAAGGCTCTCCGCTGATTTCTTTGGTAAACAATCAAGCCTGTCTTCTCTCGTTTATGGTAGCAAATAGCGGTAGTTTTTGCTGAAAGCAGAGAGTGAACAGATGGATGTAGGTTAAGGGTTTGTAACGGGGATTGTTGAAAAAGTTATCGACTCTGAGGGGTAAAACAAGAGCAAGATCTCTTTTTAAGGTTTTTAGCAAAAAAAGCCCTCGATTCCCTTGAAAAAGTCGCTATTGTCCCCATTTCTGTTGTGCTAAGTGATGATTTGATCGTTTTTGTATCACTTAGTTGGACGAATTTAGAGCATTCATCATCATGCAGAGGTGAACGGCTCGACAGAGATTAAACAGATCGCTAGAATGTCGCGTCTAAAATTTCTGTCCTGAGGCTAATCGGAGATACCTTTCTTGTTTCTGAAAACAAGCTTTATTGCGTTTTAATCGACGTGTGAAGAACGAAGATATCGCTGATTAGTCTGGTGTTTGGTTGAATAATCAATTCAGACATCAATGCTCGATTTTAAATTAGGTGTTCGGATAGAGCACTACACAAGGATGCAGCCAACAACGTCTGCTTTTGAATTAAAGCTAAGTTACGGCTCATATGCTCAGATTACTGAGCCAGTTTTGAGGTTTATATAATGCAAGTTACTGTTGAAACGCTAGAAGGCCTAGAGCGCCGTCTTAATATTACTGTTCCTGCTGCTAACATCGAAGATGCAGTTACAGCTGAACTACGCAACATCGCGAAAAACCGTCGTTTCGATGGTTTCCGTAAAGGCAAAGTGCCAATGAAGATGGTTGCTAAAATGTACGGCAAAGCAGTACGTCAAGACGTGATGGGCGAAGTAATGCAACGTCACTTCATCGAAGCGATCGTTAAAGAGAAAATCAACCCAGCTGGCGCACCTACTTTCGCACCAGTTGAAAACAACGAAGGCGCTGACCTAGTATTCAACGCAACTTTTGAAGTTTACCCAGAAGTTGAGCTGAAAGGTCTAGAAAACATCACTGTTGAGAAACCAGCAGTAGAAGTTAAAGAAGCTGACGTTGAAGAGATGATCGAAACTCTACGTAAGCAACAAGCAACTTGGACTGAAGTTGAAGCTGCTGCTGACGCTGGTTCTCGTGCAACTATCGACTTCGTTGGTTCTATCGACGGTGAAGAGTTCGAAGGCGGTAAAGCTGAGAACTTCCCACTAGAGATGGGCGCTGGTCGCATGATCCCTGGTTTTGAAGACGGTATCGTTGGTAAAACAGCAGGTATGGAATTCGAAATCGACGTAAACTTCCCAGAAGATTACCACGCTGAAAACCTAAAAGGTAAAGCAGCTAAGTTCTCTATCAAGCTGAACAAAGTTGAAGCTCGTGAACTTCCAGAACTAAACGAAGAATTCGTTTCTAAGTTCGGCGCTGCTGACGGCGTTGAAGGTCTTAAAGCTGAAGTTCGTAAGAACATGGAGCGTGAGCTTAAGCAAGCTGTTAAGAACCGCATCAAAGAGCAAGCTATCGACGGTCTAGTTAACGAAAACAACATCGACGTACCTTCTGCTCTTATCGATCAAGAAATCGGTGTTCTACGCCAACAAGCTGCTCAACGTTTCGGTGGCAACACTGAAGCTGCTGACCAACTTCCACGTGAGCTGTTCGAAGAGCAAGCTAAACGTCGCGTAGTTGTAGGTCTTCTTCTTGGTGAAGTAATCAAGACTGAAGAACTAAAAGCTGACGACGAGAAAGTTAAAGCTATCATCGAAGAGATGGCTACAGCATACGAAGATCCAACAGAAGTTATTGCTTACTACGAGCAAAACGAGCAAATGATGAACAACATGCGCAATGTTGCTCTAGAAGAGCAAGCTATTGATGCAATCATCGCTAAAGCTCAAGTTTCTGATAAAGAAGTTAGCTTCAACGAGCTAATGAATCAGCAACCTGCTTAATATAGTAATATCTGACGTAGAAGGTTGACGTACGGTCAACAATTCTGCTAACAATGGTCCGTATGATTTAATCATTCGGGCCATTTATTTTAGGGACATAAGAATATGAGCTACCAAGAAAAAAATACAATGCCATCGATTATGGACGCACTAGTTCCTATGGTGGTTGAACAGACTTCCCGTGGTGAACGTTCTTACGATATTTATTCTCGTCTATTAAAAGAACGTATCATTTTCTTAACAGGTCAAGTGGAAGACCACATGGCAAATCTTGTCGTGGCTCAACTGCTTTTCTTGGAATCAGAAAACCCAGACAAAGATATCTATCTTTACATCAACTCACCTGGCGGTAGCGTAACAGCAGGCATGTCTATCTACGACACAATGCAGTTCATCAAGCCAAACGTGAGCACAGTATGTATGGGTCAAGCTTGCTCTATGGGTGCATTCTTACTAGCGGGTGGTACTCCTGGTAAGCGTCACGTGCTTCCAAACTCACGTGTAATGATTCACCAGCCACTTGGCGGCTTCCAAGGCCAAGCGTCTGATATTCAAATTCACGCGCAAGAGATCCTAACGATCAAACAAAAGCTAAACAAACTATTGGCAGAGCACACTGGTCAGCCTCTAGAAGTTGTTGAGCGCGATACAGATCGTGATAACTTCATGTCTGCTGATCAAGCAGTAGAATACGGCTTGGTGGATTCAGTTCTTAATCACCGCGGTCAATAATTGCAGGGCAATTGTTTGACGCAAAGTGATTCAAATTGATATACACTCAAGCATAGAGAGTTAAGGCTAAGAGGTTAGCGAATGACAGATAAAAGCAAAGAGGGTGGTAGCGGTAAACTGCTTTACTGCTCTTTCTGTGGCAAAAGCCAACACGAAGTTCGCAAGTTAATCGCAGGTCCTTCTGTTTACATTTGTGATGAATGTGTCGATCTTTGTAACGACATTATTCGTGAAGAAATTAAAGATGTTCTTCCTAAGAAAGAATCGGAATCGCTGCCAACGCCGCGTGAGATTCGTGAGCATCTTGACGACTATGTAATCGGTCAAGAATACGCGAAGAAAGTGCTAGCAGTTGCAGTTTATAACCACTACAAGCGTTTACGTAATGGTGATACGACAGCTGAAGGCGTAGAGCTAGGTAAGAGTAACATTCTTCTTATCGGTCCTACTGGTAGTGGTAAAACACTACTGGCTGAAACATTGGCTCGTTTCCTAGACGTTCCTTTCACAATGGCAGACGCAACAACACTAACCGAAGCGGGTTACGTGGGCGAAGATGTTGAAAATATCATCCAGAAGTTGCTTCAGAAATGTGATTACGACGTAGCGAAAGCGGAACGCGGCATTGTTTACATCGATGAAATCGACAAGATTTCTCGTAAAGCTGAAAACCCATCAATCACGCGTGACGTGTCTGGTGAAGGTGTACAGCAAGCTCTACTAAAACTTGTTGAAGGTACAGTAGCTTCAGTTCCACCTCAAGGTGGTCGTAAGCATCCACAGCAAGAGTTCTTGCAAGTGGACACGTCTAAGATCTTATTTATCTGTGGTGGTGCGTTTGCAGGCCTAGATAAAGTGATTGAACAGCGTGTAGAAACAGGTTCAGGTATCGGCTTTGGCGCAGAAGTGCGTTCAAAAGATGAAACCAAAACTATCGGTGAATTGTTCACTCAAGTAGAACCTGAAGATCTAGTGAAATATGGTCTGATTCCAGAATTCATTGGTCGTCTACCTGTGACAACAACACTGACAGAGCTTGATGAAGAAGCGCTAATCCAAATCCTATGTGAGCCAAAGAATGCACTTACAAAACAGTACGCAGCATTATTTGAGCTTGAGGATACAGAGTTAGAATTCCGTGAAGATGCTTTACGTGCCATTGCTAAGAAAGCAATGAACCGTAAAACAGGTGCTCGTGGTCTACGTTCTATCTTGGAGGGTGTTCTACTAGAAACTATGTACGAACTGCCATCTTCAACTGATGTAAGCAAGGTTGTGATTGATGAGTCGGTAATTAATGGTGAGTCAGAACCACTATTAATTTACAGCAACTCAGATAACCAAGCAGCTGTTGCAGAGTAGGTCTTTTTTAGACAAGTCACTCAAATTGAAAAAGGAGGTAAGCAATTACCTCCTTTTTTTTATTCTTCCATTGAATCCAGTCGTTTAAGCCCCATATACTGCTTTATAAGTTAAAGCGGAAGAGAGAAATATATGAACTTGGAACGTTCCGAGCGTATCGAAATCCCCGTGCTACCTCTACGTGATGTAGTGGTTTACCCACACATGGTTATTCCATTGTTTGTTGGTCGTGAAAAATCGATTACTTGCCTTGAATCGGCAATGGAAGCTAACAAACAAGTACTACTTGTAGCGCAGAAAGAAGCGGACACTGATGAGCCTTCAATTGACGACCTATTTAAAGTAGGAACTGTCGCTACCATTCTTCAGTTACTAAAGCTCCCTGATGGTACTGTTAAAGTGCTTGTCGAAGGTCAGCAGCGTGCAAAAATTCACCAATTCAAAGAAAGTGAGTTTTTCTTAGCGGACGCAGAATACGTTGTAACCTCAGAACTTGACGAAAAAGAACAAGAAGTGGTTGTTCGCAGCGCGATCAATCAATTCGAAGGCTTTATTAAGCTGAACAAAAAGATTCCACCAGAAGTTCTAACATCTCTGAACGGTATTGATGAGGCAGCTCGCCTTGCTGATACGATTGCTGCACACATGCCACTTAAACTGGTAGACAAGCAGCACGTTCTAGAAATCTTAGATGTGACTGAACGTCTGGAATTCTTGATGGGCCAAATGGAGTCAGAAATTGACATCTTGCAAGTTGAAAAACGCATTCGTGGCCGCGTTAAGAAGCAAATGGAAAAATCTCAGCGTGAGTACTACCTGAATGAGCAAATGAAAGCGATTCAGAAAGAACTTGGCGAGATGGACGACGCTCCTGATGAATTCGAGACTCTGAAGAAGAAGATCGAAGACTCTAAGATGCCTCAAGAAGCTCGTGAAAAAACCGAGCAAGAACTGCAAAAACTGAAAATGATGTCGCCAATGTCTGCTGAAGCAACAGTAGTACGTAGCTACATTGATTGGATGGTGGGCGTTCCTTGGGCTAAGCGTTCAAAAGTGAAAAAGAATCTAGCGAAAGCGGAAGAGATCTTAAACGAAGACCACTACGGCTTAGAGCGTGTTAAAGAACGTATTCTTGAATACTTGGCAGTACAAAACCGTATCAACAAGCTAAAAGGCCCAATCCTTTGTCTTGTTGGTCCTCCTGGTGTAGGTAAAACCTCGCTAGGTCGTTCGATTGCTGCGGCAACGGGTCGTAAGTACACGCGTATGGCACTTGGTGGCGTTCGTGATGAAGCTGAGATTCGTGGTCACCGTCGTACGTACATCGGTTCACTTCCGGGTAAACTGATCCAGAAGATGTCTAAAGTTGGTGTTAAGAACCCACTGTTCCTATTAGATGAGATCGATAAGATGTCTTCTGATATGCGTGGCGACCCATCTTCAGCACTTCTAGAAGTTCTAGATCCAGAACAAAACAACGCATTTAACGATCACTACCTAGAAGTAGATTACGATCTGTCAGATGTTATGTTCGTGGCAACATCGAACTCGATGGACATTCCTGGGCCTCTACTGGACCGTATGGAAGTGATTCGTCTATCTGGTTACACAGAAGATGAGAAGCTGAACATTGCTAAGAGCCATTTACTGGACAAGCAAGTTCAACGCAACGGTCTTAAGCCTCATGAAATTGAGATTGAAGACTCTGCAATCATCGGCATCATTCGTTACTACACGCGTGAAGCGGGTGTACGTAGCCTAGAGCGTGAAATCTCAAAGATCTGTCGTAAAGCAGTGAAGAACATCTTGCTAGACAGCGATCTTAAGTCTGTAACGGTTAACATTGATAACCTGAAAGAGTACTTAGGTGTTCAACGCCACGACTTCGGTAAAGCGGATGAAAGCAACCGTATCGGTCAAGTAACAGGCCTAGCGTGGACTCAAGTGGGTGGTGATCTACTGACTATCGAGACCGAAGCAATGCCGGGCAAAGGTAAGCTAACGCAAACTGGCTCACTTGGCGACGTGATGAAAGAGTCGATTCAAGCGGCAATGACAGTGGTTCGTTCTCGTGCTGAAAAACTGGGTATCAACTCAGATTTCTACGAAAAACGTGACATTCACGTTCACGTACCAGAAGGTGCTACACCGAAAGATGGCCCGAGTGCGGGTATCGCAATGTGTACTGCACTTGTCTCTAGCTTGACGGGTAACCCGGTTAAAGCAGAGGTCGGTATGACAGGTGAAATTACCCTTCGTGGTGAAGTTTTACCTATCGGTGGCTTGAAAGAAAAACTGCTTGCTGCACACCGTGGCGGCATCAAAACTGTACTGATCCCTAAAGACAATGAGCGTGATTTGGAAGAGATTCCAGACAACGTAATCGCTGACTTGAAGGTGATCCCGGTTCAGTGGATTGATGAAGTACTCAAAGTCGCGCTAGAACGAGATCCGTCAGGGGTCGAGTTTGACGTGAAAAAATAGTGATGCATAGCAAAAATAAGTAAAGAATTACGCTGATAGGCCCGAAAAGGCTTGTCAGCGTTTTTTTTGGACGCTAAGTTATTGATCAAAGCGGCAGCCCTTTTGCAATAAGGCTTGCGGCTAAATTAAAACCAAAATGGAACGTACAGTCATCAGAAGTAGTCACAGATGACACATAGGGGAAAAACAGTGAATAAAACACAACTAGTAGAATCAATCGCAGAAAACGCAGACATCTCTAAAGCTTCAGCTGGCCGCGCTCTAGACGCATTCATCGAAGCAGTTGGCACAACGCTACAATCTGGTGACCAAGTTGCACTTGTTGGCTTTGGTACTTTCAGTGTTCGTACTCGTGCTGCTCGTACAGGTCGTAACCCAAAAACTGGTGAAGAGATCCAAATCGCAGAAGCTAAAGTACCTGGCTTCAAAGCGGGTAAAGCACTTAAAGACGCATGTAACTAATTTTCACTGCTGAAACCTCCATTTAAGAGGGGAAGGCAGTAAAATGCGTTTACTGTTTGAAAAATGATGTTTCATTCTTAAACAGTATGTGTACAAAGCACATTGAACTTATTTAAATTATGCGCATCCTACTGATGCGCATTTCTTTTTCTGATAATATCGCGTGAATAGATTTTTATTTTGAAGCCAATGCTTCATATCCGGAGAGCACTTAAATTATGATGGATCGATTACGCGAAGGCGTGAATAGCATCGCGGTAAAAATTATCCTTGGGTTGATTATCCTGTCATTCGTATTCGCAGGTGTAGGCAGCTACATCACCGGTGGCGGTAACAACGCAGCAGCTAAAGTTGGCAACACAGAAATTGCTCGTGGTGAGTTCGAACAGGCTTACCAAAACGAACGTAATCGTATGCAGTCTCAACTTGGCGATTACTTCGCGCAAATGCTTGCAGACCCTGCTTACGTAGAGTCTTTCCGTAAATCAGTACTTGATCGCATGATCAATGACGTACTGCTTGAGCAGCAAGCTGAGTCTCTAGGCCTACGAATCAGTGATTCTCAAATCCGCACCATGATTCTAGAAATGCCTCAGTTCCAAACGGCGGGTCAATTCGACCAAGAAGTTTACCAATCGGCACTACGTCGTGCAGGTTTCAGCGCAGAGAGCTTCGCTGAATACATGCGTCGTGACCTTATGCGCAACCAGCTTGTGACTGCACTTCAAGGCAGTGAATTCGTTCTTCAGGGCGAAATCGATACTCAGAGCAAGCTTATCGCACAAACTCGTGACATTCGCACAGTGACACTGTCTGTTGCTGACCTTGCAAAAGACATCGAGTTAACTGACGAGCAAATCGAACAGTACTACCAAGAGAACCCAGCAGCTTACACTCGTCCAGAGCAAGCTAAGGTATCTTACATTGAGCTTTCTGCTGAAGCGCTTAAGTCTCAGCTTGAAGTAAGCGATGAAGAAGCACAGAAATACTACCAAGAGCACCTAGACAAGTACTCAACGGAAGAGCAACGTAAAGTTAGCCACATCCTAGTTCAAGGCGATGACGAAGCGAAAGCTCAGGCAATCCTAGACGAGCTAAATGCAGGCGCTGATTTTGCTACGCTAGCGGAAGAGAAATCTGACGACTTCGGTAGTGCAGACGTTGGCGGTGACCTAGGTTGGATTGAGCGCGATGTTATGGACCCTGCATTCGAAGACGCGGCTTTCGCTCTTGAGAATATTGGCGATACTACTGGCCTAGTTAAATCTGATTTCGGCTACCACATCATCAAGCTAGACGAACTAAAAGCGTCTCAAGCTCAGCCTTACACTGAAGTAGCGGCAGAGATTAAGACAGAGCTTCTAGACCAACACGCAGTTGATCAGTTCTACGAGCAACAAACTGAGCTAGAAAAAGTAGCGTTTGAATTCCCAGATTCTCTAGATGATTCTGCAGAAGCTATCAACGCGAAGATCACAACGACAGATTTCATCTCTCAAGTTGACGCTCCAGAAGTTCTGATGACGCCTGCAGTTATGCAAGCTATCTTGAGCCCTGAAGTGAAAGAAGACGGTCTAAACTCGGAAGTTATCGAAGTTGCACCTGAGCACGTAATTGTTGTTCGTGTAGAAGAGACTCGTGATGAGACAGTTCTTCCTCTAGCTGAAGTGAAAGATCAAGTTGTCGCTGCACTGTCTGCTGTACAAGCAGAGCAGCAAGCGGTTGAGCTAGGTGTTTCTCTAGTGAACGAACTTGAGCAAGGCAATGAAGCAGTACTAGCGGACAACAACCTTGAGTTCACTGAACTTGAAACGATTGACCGTAACTCGCCATTAGCGGCATCTGTATTCGCTCTAGCGAAACCAGAAGCAGGTCAAGCTGTGTTCGGTCAATCTAAAGACCAAGACGGTAATATCGTTGTTGTTGAGCTTTCTAAAGTAACGGCTGAGATCAACCCAGCCTACAGCACTCAAATTGGTGCACAGTTGGAGCGAGTTGGTAACCAGCAAGACCTGACTAACGTATTAAACGTACTTCGTAAAAACGCAGACGTTGAATACTACGTAGTGGGTCAAGGTCAGTAAGCGTTTGATTACCTCAGTAGCAAGCTCAAGTTAGAGCTTACTACTGAAATCAATACGTGATTGTTAGGCTTTAATTCAGATTTGTGAGCCAACAAACAAGCTGATGAAAATAAGATGTATAACAAAGCGGGTCACTTAGGTGATCCGCTTTATTTTTATCTGGTGATTGTGTTATCTAGCGCGGCAAATGCATAAGTTACGTTTTTTGAACAAAGGAACTATTTATGCGCACGATATATTCAACACTAATTCTTTCATTTCTGATGCTCTTAAGCCCTGCCGTGTTTGCAGACAGCCCAACCAAGGATGAGCTTTACGAAGGCATTGAGATTACGGTCAACATCAATACCGCGACGGCAGAAGAACTTTCAGCACTATTGGTTGGCGTGGGTGACAAGAAAGCCAAAGAAATCGTCGATTACAGAGATCAGAACGGGGCATTTACTACTGCTGATGATTTGGTGAGTGTCAAAGGGATAGGTGAAGCGACGGTTGAAAAGAACCGCGAAAGAATTCAACTTTGACCCGTTTTTCTACTTGTTAGAAATGAAGCGATAGATATGAAGCCTCCGGCCAATGCACCTGCTAGGTGGGCTTCAATCGCGATACGAGCATTAATCAGTTCACCAGTCGTGCTAGAAGGGCCAATAAGCTGCTCCCAAGCGATTTTAGCGACTAATCCGAATACTAACAGCCAAC
Source organism: Vibrio sp. 10N.222.52.C3 (assembly GCF_041474195.1). Taxonomy (NCBI): domain Bacteria; kingdom Pseudomonadati; phylum Pseudomonadota; class Gammaproteobacteria; order Vibrionales; family Vibrionaceae; genus Vibrio; species Vibrio sp. 10N.222.52.C3. The sequence goes on from NZ_JBFRTQ010000078.1 coordinate 17,595, forward strand.
TAGACTTCCTGCCGTTTAAAGCCTCTCTGAGCGCGAATAAGCCAAACAACCCATGCAAAGTGCCCGATAGGCCAACGTAGATCTGAATACTTGAAAACAACAGAGCGACGCCAGTCACTAAACTGATCACAAGCAAAGCAACAACAAGCTGTTTTTTACTCGGTTGAAACAGGTAGCTGATGATCCACAAGCCTGCTAGATTCATCAGAAGATGCGAGTAGTTGGTATGTGAAAAGTTTCCTGTTAGGATTCGCCACCATTGCCCATCGGCAATCGCATTGCTATCCCAAACGACCCAAGCTTGTATTGGCTCAAATTGGAATAAGACGCATAAAAGTGAAATGAAAATTAAAACAGGGTACACATTAAATCCATGTCTCGTTATTGCCCCCAATGCAGCAAGGCTTTGAAAGCTTGTATTTGTCAGTGGGTTACACCACTCGAATCGAATGTTGAGCTTATCATTCTTCAGCACCCATCAGAAGAGCATCGTCCGATGGGAACAGCGCGTATTCTCTCGTTATCTCTTAATAACAGCGTGACGTTTGTTGGCGAAGACTTTTCAGACAACGAACAACTCAACGCATTGTTGTGCGATGAACAGTATCAACATGTGATTTTATACCCAAGCGAAAACTCCGTTTCAGTTGAGTCGGCGACATCTCCCAATAAGAAGCTGCGTGTGATTTTATTGGATGGCACGTGGAAGAAAGCATTCAAGATGTGGCAAGTATCGAGTAACTTGCATGCGTTGAACACGGTTCATTTACCGAAAGATCTCAAGGGTAATTACCGAATTCGCAAAGCACCCAGTGAAAATAGCCTTTCAACCGTTGAAGCTGGCTATCATTTACTTAGCTTGTTAGAGCGTGATGGCGACTTTAGCCCTTTGCTAACGGCATTTGACCAAATGATTCAGTTTCAAATCAATCAAATGCCGCCGGGCGTGTTTGAGAAAAACTACTTAGATTAAGCCGTTTTAGTAAAGTGAGTCAGGAATTAAAACTCGGTATGAGCTGAGAACAGTTGCTGATGCATTTTCTGCGCAAGATCATCAGTCATCGATGAAATGTAATCGGCTATCACGCGCATTTTTCGAGACTCATCTTGATGTTGTAGCCATTGCTTCTTGATGGGCAGTGGCAGCAAGCGTTCAGGATCTGCGCTGAATGCTTCAAACATATCCATGATGATCTGTTGACCTTTGTATTCGATGACCTGAACCTGTGGCACTTGAATAACGAACTCGCTGACAAAGTGTTTCAGCTTATCGAGTGTGCCGTCCATGCTCGGCTCGAGCACCGCATTGTAAGCCAACAGTACATTCTCAAAGTTAGCCTCCACTCGCTTAATCGAGATACTGGTCAACAGTGCGTTGACTATCCCACCAATCGCATCCTTTCGACGATACTGTTCACCAGAGAAAAGCATCTCTGTAATTGAATCTAGGTGTTCACAAATCCATGGGTCGGCCATCTCTTTCAGTTGAGGGTAAGCCGATTCGACCCACTGAGCTTTGGTCACAGAGCCAAGCACAATCGCATCTTCTAAATCGTGCACGCCATACGCGATGTCGTCAGCAAGTTCCATGATCGAACAATCCAGTGACTTATATTTGGTCTTGTTGTGCTCAAGTGGCTCGGTATGCGTTTTTCTTTTCTGTTTTAGGAGCTGTTGGTCGCTGCTTGAAAGCGGTTCAAGCACCCAGTTAAACAACTCTTCATCATGATCGTAGATGCCTTTTGCTGGCATCCAATCTTTAGCTCGGAGTTGTCGTTGATGCTTAACGGGTTCAGACTGCAATTTAGCTTGAACCTCACTCAGCAGAGAAGGGTACTTAATTAGACCTAACAAAGTGCGTCGAGATAGGTTCATCCCGTGATGTTCAGTGTAAGGTTCTAGCTGTGTGACTATGCGAAACGTTTGAGCGTTGCCCTCAAAGCCGCCGTGGTCGCGCATCATGTAGTTGAGTGCGACTTCGCCGCCATGTCCATAGGGTGGATGACCGATGTCGTGAGCCAAACACAGTGAATCAATCAAACTGTCTGAGGGTAATAGGTCTCGAAATTCGGGCTGCTTTTTCTTCAGTTGAGCGACGATACCGGTGCCAAGCTGAGCGGCCTCAAGAGAGTGGGTAAGGCGCGTTCGGTGAAAGTCGTTGACCGTGGTGCCATGGATCTGGGTTTTCGCTTGTAAGCGACGGAAAGCAGCAGAGTGAAGCACGCGCGCACGGTCACGCTGATACGGGCTGCGGTGGTCATCACGCCTTATTTTATGTTCATCGTCATTTCGATGTTGCCATTCTTGTTCGAGTTCAAATGGTGGTTCGAGTGGAGAAGTCAAAATAGCACCTATCAATCTGATTTATTTAGCTAATTACACTCAAGTTATACCCAGCTAGCTTATCTCGTCTAGTGATAATTCAAAGCTTGGCGCAAATGTGGTGAGAAAGTAGTCCATTTCTGGGCTTTTACGCTGTTCGAGTGTTTCTTCCAGTCGGCGTTTCGCTTGCTCGTATTCATGATTGCCCGCACTGAGCTCCTCCAAGCATTTCAAATAAGCACAGATCGTGTCGGCTTGTTTAACGATGCTTTGCTCTTCTTTACTTGCTGTTCCAGATATCAAAAACGGGGCGAAGTCGTCTCGGAATTCTTCTGGCAGCATTGAAAGCAGTCTTTGCTCTGCTGCCGCTTCTATCTTTTTATACTCTTGTGCGATGTCTGGATTGTAATATTTAACTGGCGTCGGTAAATCGCCTGTTAGCACTTCACTGGTATCGTGATACATACCAAGCAGCGCAATGTGCTCTGGGTTGAGCTGGCCATCAAACTTCTTATTTTTAATTAATGCCAAGGCATGTGCGACGAAAGCCACCTGCAGGCTATGTTCTGAAATATTCTCGCTTGAGATTGAACGCATCAGGGGCCAGCGTTGAATCAGCTTCATACGGGCAAGATGGGCAAAGAAATGGCTTTGTTTCATAAGAGTCCTTATAGTACCAATCGTAGTAAATAACTGGTCATCCTAGCTTGTTAAAAAACTCGATAACTATGTTAGAATTTTTGATTGTAGAATAACTACTTATCGAAGCTGCTTGTCGAAAATAGCTGCCTTGTTCTCAAGCTTTTTTCCTGCGCTATTTCTGAACACTTACTTACTGTGATTGGTATAAACAATGCTCCACTCGTATTGGTGCTTAACACCGTGATACGAGACAGCGGATACAAAAAAGGCTCCCAAACAGGAGCCCTTTAAGCATAGAAGTGATTGATTACAAGTTAAAGTCTTTTAAAACAGCAAATTGTAGTCATCTTTCTTTGTGCTAATTAACCTTCGATGAGGTCGTCTTGGCTGTAGGTCTGTAAGAAGCGCTCTAGACGACCAATCGCGATTTCTAGGTCTTCGATATGTGGCAGAGTCACGATGCGGAAGTGATCCGGTTTTGGCCAGTTGAAGCCAGTACCTTGAACCAATAGCACCTTCTCTTGCTTAAGGAAATCGAGCACGAATTTCTGATCGTCTTTGATGTTGTACATGTTGGTGTCGATTTTAGGGAACAGGTACATCGCGCCTTTTGGTTTCACACAAGAAACGCCAGGGATCTTGTTGATCAGTTCCCATGCACGGTCACGTTGCTCAAGCAGTCGACCACCAGGAAGAATCAGTTCGTTGATACTCTGATAACCACCCAGTGCTGTTTGGATGGCGTGCTGCATTGGTACGTTGGCACACAAACGCATCGAGGCCAGCATTTCTAGCCCTTCAACGTAGCCTTTCGCTATGTGCTTCGGACCCGTTAAGAACATCCAGCCACCACGGAAACCACACACGCGGTAAGCCTTAGATAGACCATTGAATGTGACCATTAGTACGTCTTCAGCAAGCGTTGCGACTGAAGTATGTACGGCACCGTCGTAAAGCACTTTGTCGTAGATTTCATCAGCGAAGATGATCAAACCGTGCTCACGAGCAATCTCAACAACTTGTAATAGGAAATCACGGCTGTATACCGCGCCCGTTGGGTTGTTCGGGTTGATAAGAACGATGCCGCGAGTCTTTGGTGAGATCTTCGCACGCATGTCGTCTAGATCTGGATACCAATCAGCATCTTCATCACACATGTAGTGAACCGGTGTACCACCAGAAAGCGCAACAGACGCTGTCCATAGTGGGTAGTCCGGAGCGGGAACTAAGATTTCATCACCATTATCCAGTAGCGCCTGCATAGACATAACGATAAGCTCTGATGCGCCGTTACCAATGTAAACGTCTTCTACATCAAGGTTACGTAGGCCTTTTTTCTGGTAGTGCTGAACAACCGCTTTGCGGGCTGAATAGATGCCTTTTGAGTCACAGTAACCTTGAGATGTCGGTAGGTTACGAATTACATCAACAAGGATTTCATCAGGGGCGTCAAAACCAAATGGGGCGGGGTTACCAATATTAAGCTTCAGTATTTTATGCCCTTCTTCTTCCATGCGCTTAGCATGTTTGAGTACAGGCCCCCTGATTTCGTAGCATACGCTGTTGAGTTTTGACGACATCCCGATATTTTGCATTGCCGATTTCCTGAAATTAATTTAAATACTTTATTAAAGTACCGCAAAATGGGGTTTGATAGAATAAAAATCTGATGAGTGTCGCATTTCAGTGTCACGTTTGGTCTTTTTGTTGTCACTCTTTTCTAAATTTTAATTAATCGCTTTCTTTGTTGTTGTCTAAGATGAATAAAGAGGCTGGATCGCTTAAAATCACAGGAATGTTCAAAAGATATAGTAGATTCTTGATCTAAGTGGGTGCTGCCCATAGAGTATCAAACTAATATAATAATAATTTAGATGTGAACGAGGTCGATTTGTCACATTTCCAGCAAACTATCTCCGCTTTGATTGAGCGAGTACAAAATGCCCAAGCAAGTGAAGTTCGTTGTGTTGAAGTTCTAACGCAAAAACCATCGTTTGCATTTATAGAATGGCTTCATGCTCAACCGCTCTTTCCAAAGTTCTACTGGCAGTCACGTGACACTCGTGAAGAGGTCGTCGCGCTCGGTCAACTGCACACTTTTTCTGATCCTGCTCCCGCGTACGCAATTCTTGGTGAAGACCAACGAATCTGGGGTGGACGTTCATTTGATGGACATACCGCAAAGAACCGTCGTTGCATGGAATCGTTTTTCTTCCTTCCTCAGGTTGAATTAATCCGCTTTGACGACACTTGGTCGCTAGCGGTTAACTTGTCTCCTGATCGCGTTGCCTCCATTAATGCTTTGAATAAGCTTTCTGTAGAAGCGGCGATATTGGCACCTTTGTCGGCTCACATTGAACAGATTAACCACGTTCCAGAAAGAGAGCAGTGGGGCAACCTTGTCGATAAAGTGCTGCAAGGCATTAGCGATGAAGAGTACAAAAAAGTCGTTTTAGCACGTAAAACCACACTGCAACTCGATGCGCCTATCCGCGCAGCTCAATTACTTAAAGCCAGCTATCTGCAAAATCACCACAGTTTCCACTTTATGTTGGTGCTGGATTCTAAACACAGTTTCATTGGCTCGACACCAGAGCGCTTATATAGCCGACATGGTACGGAGCTTGATACCGAGGCGCTTGCTGGAACCATTGGTCGCGGAGAGAACGCTACTGAGGATATGGAACTGGCCAACTGGCTTTCTCAAGACAGCAAAAACCTCAATGAGAACCAGTATGTGGTCGACGACATCATTGAGCGTCTCACTCCTCATTCTCAAACGGTCCATGTTGAAAAGGATGCGCGTCTAGTGCGCTTGCGTAAGGTGCAGCATTTGAAGCGCAATATCCATGCTCAGCTCAACAATGGCGTTAATGGTGTGCAGTTGCTTGCTGCCTTACAGCCAACTGCTGCGGTGGCGGGTTTACCTCGTAAAGAGGCGATGGATTTCATTCTTGAACACGAACCGTTTGCACGAGGTTGGTATGCAGGCTCTGTAGGCTATATCAGTCATCAGCGAGCGGAATTCTGCGTGGCGATTCGAAGCGCCTTGATTGTAAACGATCAAGTACAACTGTTTGCTGGCGCGGGGATCGTGCCGGGATCGGTTGCCGAACATGAGTGGCAAGAGCTGAATAAGAAGATGTCGACTCTGCTCAGTCTCATTTCTGATCACCCACCATTAGGTGTGGCGTCATGAATCACGACCAAGCTGTATTAAACAGAGTTTGGTGTAACACATTACTTGAAGAGCTTGCCCGCAGCGGTGTTGAACATGTTTGCATCGCACCAGGCTCTCGTTCAACACCATTAACACTCGAAGCCGAAGCTAACTCTAAGCTAACCTTACATACGCACTTTGATGAGCGCGGGCTTGGCTTCTTGGCTTTAGGTTTAGCTAAAGCGAGCAACAAACCCGTTGCGGTGGTTGTTACTTCTGGAACTGCCGTAGCTAACCTTCTACCAGCGACCGCTGAATCTGGATTAACGCGAGAAAAGCTAATCTTGTTGACCTCCGATCGACCGATTGATTTAGTCGACTGTGGTGCCAATCAAGCGATTCAGCAGCATGGTATCTTTTCTTCCCATGTAGAAAGTGCTTTAAACCTGCCAAGCCCAACCACACAGATTTCATTGAATTGGCTTCTAACATCGGTTGATAGCGCGCTTGCGAAACAACGCAATGTTGGCGGTGCGATTCATATCAATTGTCCGTTCCCAGAGCCGCTCTATTCTAAGAGTAGTGCTGAGATGTATGCGGATTATACAAAGAGCGTGGCAGCTTGGAGAGCTTCAACCTGCCTTTACTCGAACACTTATTTGCCCAGTCATTTAATCGCTCAGCCTGTCTCAGCAAGTGATTATGTCGCTCGTAAAGGCGCAGTGATTATTGGTTCTATCGAGAATGAAGCCGCAATTAAAGCCAAGCAGTTTGCGACAGCTTTGGGCTGGCCAGTATTCTGTGACCCTCAATCGGGTGTCAGTAGTGACTGGAAACACTATGATTTATGGATGCAAAGTGACGCAGCCAAAGCACAGCTTAGTCAGTGTGATTTTATTATCCAGTTTGGTGAGCGCATCGTATCTAAGCGTCTTAACCAATGGGTAAAAGAACAAGCTGCCACATTTTGTTCATCGCAGTACATCGTTGTTTCACCAGATGCACATCGTATTAATCAAGATCATCTGCCTCAAACTCATATTGTCGCTGATATCGAACATTGGTTATCAGAGCAACATCTACCAACGCTGTTGGGAGAACATGCTGGCTGGGCGGCATCTTTGGCGGAAGTCGCGAATACGGTTCAGCAGTTAGCGTTGGCGCAAATCTCTAATAACGACCAACTGACAGAGTTGAGCGTTGCCGTTGACTTGTCGTCTAGACTTAAGGGCAGAGAGCTTTTTGTGGGAAATAGCTTGATGGTAAGGCTGGTGGATATGCTGTCATCAATCTCTGCGACTCAAGTCTACAGCAACCGCGGTGCATCGGGCATTGATGGCTTGGTGGCGACGGCTGCGGGAGTGATAAAAGCCAACCAGAATCCTTTGATGATGCTGATTGGTGACACCTCTTTGTTGTACGACCTAAATTCACTGGCTCTGCTGACTCATAATTTAACGCCGATGGTTATTGTTGTGACCAACAATGACGGTGGTGCGATCTTTGACTTGTTGCCGGTTCCTGAGCAACAAAAACAGTCTCTATATCAAATGCCTCATGGTTTCAATTTTGAACATGCTGCTGCGCAATTCCATCTTGGTTATGCGGCGCCAGAAACCTTGAATTGCTATCAAACGCTCATCGAACAACATTTTGAACAAGGTCAGGGTACCTTGCTCGTAGAAGTTAAGACGCCTCCCGAACAAGCGTCTACTTTGCTGAAGCAATTCAGCTCAATGCTCACCGAGGCATTAGCCTAAGGACTTTACATGCTTTACTCCAATTATTACCCAGCAGTACAAGAATCTTCTGACAAACCTTTGCTTGTTTTTTTACATGGTTTACTCGGAAGCGGGGATGATTGGAGTGCATGCCACCCCTTCCTCGAAGACTTTCCTCGTCTTTGCATAGATTTGCCCGGACACGGACAAAGCCGGTTTATCGACCCTGTAGGCTTTGATCATTGCTGTACCAAGATAGTTCAGTGCATCACATCTCAGCTGGCTTTCAACGATCTTCCTGTCGATTATCCTATCGTGGTGATTGGGTATTCTATGGGGGGAAGGCTTGCCATGTATGGGGTAACAAGCCCTTGCTTCGAAACTCTTAACTTAGAGAAAGTCATCATTGAAGGTGGCAACTTTGGCTTGGAATGTGATGAAGAAAGAGCACAAAGGTTAGTACACGATACGCAATGGGCTGTTCGCTTTGCACAGCAGTCGATTGAAGATGTTTTAGACGATTGGTATCAACAAAGCGTCTTTTCTTCACTAAATCATGAGCAAAGACAAACTTTGGTCATAAAGCGTAGTGGTAACCTTGGAGTATCCGTAGCAAATATGTTGTTATCTACTTCGTTAGCTAAGCAACCGGATTTACGTGCCACATTGAAATCTCATGAGCATTTATTGCATTATGTATGTGGAGAAAAAGATCGTAAATTCATGGAGCTAGCTGAGAATAGTGGCTTTGAATATAGTCAGGTGGATTACGCGGGTCATAATGTTCATTTTGAGCAACCAGAGATGTTTTCAAATCTGATCATCCAATGTATCGCCAGTCGTTGATGAACTGACTGAGCGAACCTCTCGTATCAAGCGCTATAGAAAGCAGAGCAACACCGTCGCGACTCTACGCTAGTCGCGCTCTCTAATAGAACAATGGGAATCATCATGGCTAAAACAGTAGGCATCACAGAAGAAGAACTTTACGCAGCCGTTAACTGGCGCGATGAAAGCAGTCAATATGAAGATATTCAATACCACAAGTCTGATGACGGTATTGCGAAAATCACGATTGCTCGCCCTCAAGTGCACAATGCGTTCCGTCCACAAACCGTAAAAGAGATGATCAATGCACTGGCTGATGCTCGTTATGACGAGAAAGTTGGCGTAATCATTTTGACTGGTCTTGGTGAGAAGGCGTTCTGTTCTGGTGGTGACCAAAGTATCCGTGGTGACTACGGCGGTTACCAAGATGACTCAGGTACGCACCACTTGAATGTACTTGATTTCCAACGTCAAATTCGTACTTGTCCAAAACCAGTTATCGCAGCGGTATCGGGTTGGGCAGTCGGTGGCGGTCATGTACTTCACATGATGGCAGACCTTACTATTGCAGCTGAAAACGCGCAGTTCGGTCAGACGGGTCCTAAAGTGGGTTCTTTCGATGGCGGTTGGGGTGCTTCTTACATGGCTCGTATCGTTGGTCAAAAGAAAGCACGTGAAATTTGGTTCTTGTGCCGCTTCTACGATGCACAAGAAGCACTGGACATGGGCCTTGTAAACACCGTTGTTCCTGTTGCTGACCTAGAAAAAGAGACAGTTCGTTGGTGTCGTGAAGTGCTTCAACACAGCCCAATGGCACTGCGTTGCTTGAAAGCGGCACTGAACGCTGACTGTGATGGTCAAGCAGGCTTACAAGAGTTGGCTGGTAACGCAACCATGATGTTCTACATGACAGAGGAAGGCCAAGAAGGCCGCAACGCATTCAACGAGAAACGTCGACCGGACTTCGACAAGTTCCCGCGTAATCCATAGTCTTTCTCCTCTTCAAAATGAGTCGCTAATAGCGGCTCGTTTTGTTTTGATGTTCCCCGTTTTTTAGGAAACTTTATGAACTCAGTGAATTCTCAGCGTCACGCTAAACTTTACCGTTATCAATTACCTATGGATAGTGGTGTGGTTCTTCGTGACAATAAGTTGAACGAACGTGTTGGCTATATCATCCAACTTGAGTGTGATGGTAAAACTGGTTTTGGCGAAGTTGCGCCTTTGCCCGGTTTTAGCCAAGAAGATGCCGAACAAGCTGGCATTCAGCTTCAACACGAATTAGAGCTTTGGAGCCACAATAAGCCTCAAACGCCTTTCGACGAGCTGTATCCTTCTGTCGCGTTTGGCTTTTCAATGGCGATGATGGAATTGCGAGGCGATCTTAACGCTCAAGGTAACTACCAAGCGGCGCCTTTGTGTACAGGCGATCCAGATGAACTGATTCCTGTATTGAATGAGATGGTAGGCGAGAAGGTCGCGAAAGTGAAAGTCGGCCTCTACGAAGCGATTCGCGATGGCATGTTGGTTAGCTTATTCCTTGAGTCGATCCCTGATTTGACTCTAAGACTTGATGCCAACCGTGCGTGGAAGCCAGAGAAAGCGAAGCAATTCATTAAATACATTTCGCCGTCAATGCGCCAGCGTATAAGCTTTATCGAAGAGCCTTGCCAAAAGCCAGAAGACAGTTTGGCATTTGCCATTGACCATGGTGTGGCGATTGCGTGGGACGAGACACTGCAAGAAGCGGTGCGCAGCCCGGAATTTGATCTTAGCGACCTTACTGGTGTTAAAGCAGTCGTGATCAAGCCAACTCTTATTGGTTCTGTCGAGCGTTGCGTGGCAATCATTGAGCGAGCACAGAAGCTTGGAATGAAACCTGTATTGAGCTCAAGCATTGAGTCGAGCCTAGGTCTGACTCAGATTGCTCGTCTGGCGCAGCAATATTTGCCAAATGAAGTGCCGGGGTTGGATACGATTGGCTTGTTCAAGCAGCAGCTAGAGGTTTCTTGGCCGGGCTGTCAGTTGCCTGTCTCTACGCTTGAAAAGCAACAATTGATTTGGTCTTCTTAGACCGAGCTATTTGAATGGCTATTTAGTTAGCTTAACAAGTTCTTAATCTATTTTTGGTTATCATATGATGCGCCCACAATCTAATCATCCCCCGCTCTGGGTAAAGTGGGCGCAGCAAAACCCACTTCAACCAGCGTTAGTGACCACTCACCGCACTTATACTTGGCAGCAAGTGTTTGTGTTGGTTAGTGAGTACCAACAACAGCTATCTCATCAAGGCCTATCTGAAGGTGATGTACTGACGATTGTTGGTAAGAATCAAGCTGAAGTGATCCCTGTTTATCTTGCCGCACTCAATTTGGGTGTGGTTTGTGCGTTTACGATGCCTCAGCCTAGTTTACGCCTGAAGCAAAAGCTCGATTCCTTATATCAAGCAGATCAACAGAGCTACCTTTGGCTCTTGGGCAATAGCGGAATAGAGCAATCAGAGACTGCCGATTTGAATACTCAGTTGGTGACCTTGCCTTGCCTAAGTGAACTGAAGTTTGATGGTGATGATGAGCAGATAACTACACCTCAAGAATCCAATTTCAATCCGCAAAATCTAGCGAGCATCGTATTCACTTCAGGTTCTACCGGAAACCCAAAAGCGGTCGCTCATACACTTGAGCAGCACCTATGCTCTGCGTCAGGGCTGCTTGAGGTGTTTCGTTATCAACAAGGTGACACGTGGTTACTGAGTTTACCTATGTACCATGTGTCGGGGCTGGCGATAGTTCATCGTTGGTTGGCGGCTGGTGGTTGCATCAAAATAGGCACAGGTCAGCTTGAAACCGATATAGAAGAATGCAGTCATGCTTCATTGGTCGCTACTCAACTACATCGATTGTTAAAGAGTAAGCAAGCACTTACTTTAACGCATGTACTTTTGGGTGGTAGTCATATACCAGAAGCACTTGGGCTCGAAGCTCAACAAATGGGCATCGAAACATGGCTTGGATACGGCATGACTGAAGCGGCTTCAACCGTGACCGCGAAGCCCGTTGATGCCGGCAGCACCGCCGGTTTTGTCCTTAACCATCGCCAGCTAAAAATTGAAGAACAACGTATCTTTATTGGTGGCGAGACGCTCGCGTCCGGGTATTACTATCAAGGTAACTTAACGCCATTAGTTGATAAGAGCGGTTGGTTTGATAGCAAAGATCTTGGTGAGTGGCTTGGCGAACAAGTGTCGATTATTGGCCGTGCCGACAACCAGTTTATTTCTGGTGGTGAGAACATTCATTGCGAAGAAATTGAGCGAGTACTCAATCAATTGTCTGAGGTTAATCAGGCTTTTATTGTTCCCATAGAAGATGATGAGTTCGGATTTCGACCTGCAGCGATTGTCGATTGTGCTGAGTTGCCAACCAAAGAGTGGTTTATCGAGCAGTTAACTGGTCGTCTTGAACGGTTCAAATTTCCTATTGAGTATTATCGAATGCCTCAGCAGGAACAACATGGTATTAAGGTTTCGCGCGCTGGATTGGCGCAGTGGTTACAGCAGACCCGTTCTAAATAGAGCGAAGAGCAATAAAATGAAGCGCAATACACGGTGACTAGTCGTAATTGCGCTTCAGGGGGGTGTGACGGTGGTGAAGCCGTCACAAATTCTAATTATTTATCGTGTCATTCAAGATTTGGCGTTAAGCGAGTGCCTTCTTCATTTGTTCAGCGACTTTATCTACCTTACCTAGACCAATGATAACTTGTAGACCACCTTTCCCAACCGGTACCACACCTGCCGCACCGAGTTTCCTCAGTTTCTCGCTGTCTGCTGCACCTGAGTCTTTCACAGTTAAGCGTAGACGAGTAATACAGTTATCGACTTCTAGAATGTTGTCTGCACCGCCAACCGCTTCAATGTAGCTGTTGGTTAGGTTAGCCAATGCTTCTGGCGTTTCAGTTTCTTTTTCTGCTTCCATCTCTTCACCACGACCTGGAGTACGTAGGTTGAACTTGATGATAGCGAAGCGGAAAATACCGTAGTAAAGCGCGAAGAACACCACACCTTGAACCAGTAGCATGTACCAGTTAACCGCGAGTGGGTTTTGGCTTGATAGTACTAGGTCAACGAAACCAGCAGAGAAGCCGAAGCCTGCCATCCATTCCATGCTTGCTGCAATGTAAAGCGATAGGCCTGTTAATACTGCGTGCAGTAGGAACAACACGGGTGCTAGGAACATGAAGCTGAATTCTAGTGGCTCTGTGATACCCGTGAAGAATGAAGCCATAGCTGCCGCAAGCATGATTGCGAATACTTGGTTTTTGTTTTTCGCATCAGAACAGTGATACATCGCCAATGCTGCTGCTGGTAGGCCAAACATCATGATAGGGAAGAAGCCCGCTTGGTACATGCCAGTTTTACCTGGAATACCCGTACCGTTAGCGATAGATTGCGCGCCGCCTAAGAAGTTTGGAATGTCGTTAATACCAACAACGTCGAACCAGAACACAGGGTAAAGAGCGTGGTGCATACCTACTGATAGGAACAAACGGTTGAAGAAACCAAACAGACCAGCACCCACCGCACCCATGCTTTCTAGTTTAATACCCAGAACGATCAGAGCGTCGTAAACAGCTGGCCAGATGTAAAGTAGAGCAAAAGAGAGAGCCATACCTGCGATTGAGGTCAGGATAGGAACCAAACGCTTACCGCTGAAGAACGCTAGAGCTTGAGGAAGTTCAACCGTTGAGTAGCGGTTGTAGATCTCAGCAGAGATGATACCCACAATGATACCTACGAATTGGTTGCTGATTTTGCCAAATGCCGCAGGCACTTCACTGAGTTCAACATCCATTAACTGAGCAACAGAGCCCGGAGCAAGTAGCGTGGTGACGACGAGGAACATCACAAAGCCAGACAGTGCCGCAGAACCATTCTTATCACGGCTCAAACCAAATGCGACACCCACCGCGAATAGAACCGCCATGTTGTCGATGATCGCGCCACCAGATTTGATCAAGAATGCGGCTAAGATACTTTCAGAACCCCAACCAACAGGATCCAACCAATAGCCGATCCCCATAAGGATTGCTGCAGCTGGCAGTGTGGCTACGGGAACCATCAATGCCTTACCTACTTTTTGCATATACCCGAGTATATTCATATGTGCCCCTAAGTTTGTAATTAATTTTTTTAATGTTTCTGCTCGTCAACGTATGGAGTCAAATATTGATCGAGGCAGGATTTTAAGTAACTGCGGTTATTAAAAACTTATTTCTTAATGCAAACAAACGAAACGGGTAGTAGTATGAATTAAAATTTTTAATGCATGAGTTCGTATGGCTAACCATCAATCTTTACTTAGAAATCTTCATACTTTTAATGTTACTGCAGAGAAAATGAGCTTTACGCTAGCGGCTAGAAAGTTGCATTTGACTCAGGGAGCCGTTAGCCATCGAATCAAAGTGTTAGAAGGTGAACTCGGATTTAACTTGTTTGTGCGAGGGACTCGTAAACTGGAACTAACGGAAGAAGGTCAGCGCTTTCAACGAACGTTATCCAAGTCGTTAAGCTCTATTTTTGGTGAGATCGAAGACATTACCAACACAGACTTGTATGGACAGATCAATATCGGTACCAGTCCTGCATTTGCCAACAGTTGGTTACTGCCGAGGTTGGCTGATTTTAAACAGCGATACCCAAAGTTTAATCTCAATATTTTCTCGCAAGAAGAGCAGGATTTTCATCAAAATCATCTCGATGTCGCTATTTACTATGGTGCTGAAAATCTCAAAGACATGCATCGACAGCGCCTGTTTGGTGAAAAGTATATTCCGGTATGTACACCGAGTTATGCGGCTGAACACGACATCTTTGATGATGGCTTAGAATCGCTGCACCGGATTAATTTCATTCATGCACTAGGGTCAGATGTATGGCAGCGTTGGATTAAACACCACGGCTTAGATGTGAACTTGTTTGAGCAATTTTACTGTGTGAGCCACCGGGATATGGGCGTAAGAAGTGCCCTCAGCAATATCGGTGTCGCGATGGGGCGCTATCATTTTGTTAAGCAGTATGTTCAGACTGGTGAGCTGATAACACCTTATCCGAGCATGGATACAGACCAAGGGTATGACTTAATCTGCCCGTTAGGCACGGAAAAACGACCTAAGGTAAGAACCTTTATTAAGTGGTTAGAAGGGCAGTTGCGTTAGGTTAGTTAATTTAGCAATTAGATAGTTCAAAACAGAATTTATTATCTTTATAACCATCCATCATAATAAGCCATATAAATAACGGATTATAGAATAAGGTCTTATTATGAAAATTGCCCTCATCATTGCGGTTTTACTGCAGATAGGCCAAGCGATCATCTCATCGGGGTTGACTCGTTCGTTGGCTGAGCTCACCGCATTTGTGTTGGTTGTGGTACTTGTTTTAATGAAAAGAGAGAGCAAGAAGAGTGATAAGCCCCTGTTTGATTCGTGATTGTTACAACAAAGAATACCCTTACCACAAACGATAAAGGCAAAGCCCATTAGAGCTTTGCCTTTTTGTTTTGTTGCTCGCTAACTTGAGTGTCTAGTTCACCGAACAAACATCTAAAGCGTTTCTATGCGGGCTAAGCGAGAGTTAACCACGCCAATGAACCCGTTGAGATCATGACCCACATTGTAATACCAAACATCAGTGGTTTCGGCCCTGCCGCTTTTAACTTCTCAACTGAAATACCACAGCCAATTAAGAACAAACACACGACCAGTGCTCGCTTAGACACATCAAAGATTCCTTGATAGACCATCTCAAATTGTGGCAGTAAGTCACTCACCGCGATAGCGGCGCAATAGAAGAAAATGAAGTAGGGAACCGTAATCTTCTTTTGATCGTTCTTGAAGATCATCGCACTAATTAAAGCGATTGGGATGATCCAAAGTGCGCGAGCGAGCTTCAATGTTGTCGCTGTCGTCAGTGCTTCTTCGCCATACGCTGAAGCTGCACCTACTACAGAAGACGTATCGTGAATCGCTATCGCTGCCCAAGTACCAAATGTTTGTTGGCTGAGCTCAAGCGCGTGACCAATCATCGGGAATAAGAATAGAGCAACCGAGTTCAACACGAATACGGTGGCTAATGCCAAGCCAATCTGTTCATCGTCTGCTTTGATCGCGGGTGCCACTGCTGCTATCGCGCTACCACCACAAATCGCGGTACCAGAAGATATAAGATAGCCCGTAGTGCGGTCTAGCCCCATTTGTTTCGCCAAGAACCAACCAATGACTAATGTACCGATAATCGTCGTTACAATGAGCCCAATACCATCGCCTGTTACTGCTAATGCTTTTTCAAACTGAATACCAAAACCCAAGCCAACAATAGAGTAGGCCAGTAGCTTTTTGGTAAGCTTGCCGACTTCCAAGTGTTCAGGGACTAATCCTAAACTAGCAAGCAGGAAACCGATAACCAGGGCTGTCGGTGAGCTAACCCAAGGCGTTAAGCAAAACAGTGCAGCAAGATAAAATGGAACGGACTTTTTTAGGTTCATTGTATTTAGAGTCTTGTTTTGTTGTGGCGTTATTGTGAAGAGACCACTATACGTTCAATAAAATGATAAGTAAGTCTAAATGAATTGAACAAACGTTAAGGAAAACTTAACGCTTGTTCAACTGATATGAATAAAGGGCTGGTTAACTAGCGTAATGATCCGCGAAGGTCAGAGACTGACTGTCGAAGCGTTTCACAAGAGGCTTGTTTAGGTGAAATCGGCTCGCCAGCTTCTATCTCTAGCTTAGTCCAGAAGCGAGTGGGTAACCCTTTGCAGGCACGGCCTTTGTAACGACTAAAGTAGCTACCCCATAATCCTTTAAGAGCCATAGGAATCACTGGGACAGGGGAACGTTTGATGATCAGCTCCATACCACGCATGAACTCAGCCATTTCGCCATCAGAGGTGAGCTTTCCTTCTGGGAAAATACACACGATGTGACCTTCATGCAGGGCACGCTCTACTTCTTTGAAAGCGTTTCGAATCGAGTTGCGGTTGGTCGCGGAGATTGGAATCACCCCAGCTCTTTTCAAGAAGCGTCGAATTGGCGGCAACTTGGTGTAATCCTCTTCCATCACAAAACGGATCAAGCGAGGGCAAACCGCACTCAGCAGCAGTGCATCCATATAACTCACATGGTTGCAGACAATCAACGCACCGCCCTTTTCTGGCAGGTGATGTAAGTTCTTATGTTTAACTCTGTACATGGTGTGAGTGACCACCCACGTAAAGAAGCGGAAAGCGTAGATAGGCACCTGATAAAACAGGTACAGCATCACCAAAGTGTTGCCCACTGCGAGCAAGATAAACAGCTGCGGAATTGAAAGATCTAGAACACTAAGGCAAACAATACCTAATACCGCACTTCCCACCATGAACAGTGAGTTGTAGATATTGAGCCCGGCAATCACTTGGGCACGCTCGTCGGGCTTGGCACGTAACTGCATCAGTGAATACAGAGGAACAATAAAGACACCGCCAGAGATACCCAGAAGCAGAAGGTAAGCAAACAGTGGCCACAGCTCTGAGTAGGTTACGAATTGATGGAAAGAACTAAAGTCAGGCAAAGACTCCGGGATGGATATCGCCATCAGAAGACCGAAGATCGAGATACCTAAGCTGCCCATTGGCACGATGCCGATTTCAATTCGGTGATTAGATAACTTATCGCAAGCTAAAGAGCCGATTGCAATGCCTACCGAGAATAGTGCCAGTAAAAAGGCGACGGAGCTTTCAGTGCCGTTTAGATGCAGTTTAGTGAAGTTGGGGAACTGAGTTAGGTAAGCCGCACCAAGGAACCAGAACCAGCTGATAGACATCAGAGCTTGAAAGGTCGGGCGATCTTTTTTGGCAATCGCAAGTGTCGCGCAGGTCAGTTTTACAGGTTGCCACTTTACTTTAAGATCTGGTGCATTACTTGGCGCATGTGGGATAAAGCAGCTTGATACATAGCCAAGCACGGCGAACGAAACAATACACACCGCAGCAATGAGCTTCGCGCCTTCTTCAGATGCAATGATGCCTGCGCCTAGAGTACCAATCAGGATCGCTAAGAATGTACCTGTCTCGACGAGAGCGTTACCAGATACCAGTTCTTTTGTTTCTAACTGCTGTGGAAGCAGGGCATACTTCACCGGACCAAAGAAAGCACTCTGCGTTCCCATAAGGAACAGGAGCAGAAGTAATATTCCGTAGCTTTCGTAGATAAAACCGACCGCACCCAGTGACATGATCACTACTTCGAGGAGCTTAACTTTACGGATAAACCACGATTTTTCGTATTTGTCAGCCAGTACACCGGCTAAAGCAGAGAATAGGAAGAAGGGTAGAATAAAAAGGCCAGCGGCCAAATTAATGAATAGATTGGTGGAAATAGGCAGCGTGTCTACGCTTGCGAAAGCAACAAACAGTAACAGGACATTTTTGAATATGTTGTCGTTAAAGGCTCCTAGAAATTGGGTAATAAAGTATGGTAGGAACCTTTTTTGCGTTAACAGCGAAGATTGGCTGCTGTTGTTCATTGTCTTTCCTTGGATGATTACCAGTTGGTTAAGTAGTTTGAGACTAGGTTATTGATCAGCTCTTTACCATCAATAGGCTCAGAGGCGAAAAATTTATCATCAACGCTAAGTAGAGTAATTCCGTGTACTCCAGACCATAATACACGGCTGGCTTTAACGACTTCGCTTTTCGTATGTTCAGGAGCAATCGCCACTAGCAACTGCTCTAGCCTGCCTGTCATTCTATCGATGCGGTTCGATTGCCATTCAGGAAGGTTTTCACCGTTCATGTTGTGCTCAAAGATAAGTTGCCAACGGTGAGGGTGTCTCTGTGCAAAATCGTGGTAGCAGTAGGCAAGGTTGAATAGAGCTTGCTGAGGATTGCTCGATTGTTCAACTGCTACAGCAGATTCTGACGCCAGTTCATCTAATGTTTGAGCAACAACATGCAATAGCAATAGGTTGTAGTTGCCGAATACATTCACCAAGGTACTTGGAACATAACCAATCATATTGGCGATTTTGCGTAGACTTAACTCGTGATAAGAGTGCTCTTCTAAGAAGTCGGTCACCGTTTTTAAGGTTAATTGCACTAATTGTTCGCGAGTGTGATCGTTTCGTCTTGCCATGGGTACTTTCTATTAAATGAACATCGTTCAATATTTTAATGGCGCCCCAGAGTGCCGTCAATCCCTTCGCTAGTTTAGTAATCAATTAATAGCCGCAATATTATGATACATGTGTAAACGTCGTGAATATTTCATTGTTCTTTGTTAACGAGTATGATTAAGGTGTCGAAAGATAAAAAACCTATAAAGGATAATAATGAAACGATTTTTCTCACTAGTCGCGATCCTGTTGGTAACAGTCGCGGTGACGCCAATCGCGGAAGCGAAAAAGTTTGGTGGTGGTAAGTCATTTGGCAAAAGCTTTAAAACGGCTCCAGCACCAAAACAACAAAACACGAATTCGATCCGTCAAGATCAAACAGGTAAGAACACAGCAGCTAACTCTAGCAAGAAAGGCCTTATGGGCGGTCTGCTAGGTGGTTTACTTGCTGGTGGTCTTTTAGCTGCATTCTTTGGTGGCGCATTTGAAGGTATCCAGTTCATGGATATTCTGATTATGGGTCTGATTGCTTTCCTAGCGTTTAAATTCCTACGCGGAATGTTGGGTGCGAAGCAGGGCTCAATGAATCAGCAGAATGCACGTGGCCAACAGCCAGCATTCGGCGGCATGGGTCAGAACAAGTTTGAACAACCTAAGCAACAACCAAATGTTCATAACTTCGAGCAAGCACAACCTCAATCACAAGGCACTGCTGGTGGCTTCGGTTTTGGTGCACAAAGCGATGTTCCACATAACTACCCACCGGGCTTTGATCAAGCGGCATTCATCAACGGTTCTCGTGAGCACTACCGTACACTGCAAGGTGCATGGAACCACAATGAGCTAAACACGATTGAAGAATACGTATCTCCAAGCCTATTTGAAGACCTAAAAGCTGAACGTAATAAGCTAGACGGTGATCAGCACACAGACGTAATGTACGTTGATGCTGAAATCGTTCGCGCAGACCACGATGGTAGCAAAGCACAGCTAAGCCTTCAGTTTAGCGGTCGTTACCGTGACACAGCGGATGGCGTTGAAGAAGATATCACTGATATCTGGCATCTAGAGCGTGACCTAACAACTAACAATGCACCTTGGTTAATTGTTGGTATTCAAGGTTAATTCCAGGATTTAACTCAACATCAATAGGATGTAGTTATTCGGAATAACACCAAATAATAGAAAGCCCCTGCTGAGAAATCAGCAGGGGCTTTTTTGCGTCTAATGATATGTATCTTAGTTAAAGATTGGATTAACCTGAGACTAACTAACTGATTTTATTTGGATGTAATGAGTAATGACAAAGTTCTTTGAACCCGTATTGGAGCCTGAGGTTACTTTGCAGCAGAAACAGATAATTGCGAACGAATGCGAAGAACATGTATCGAGCAATTGTTTAGGCTGCGCTGCTTATCTGGTTTGTGAGCGTCATGCTGAAGTATGGGATCACTGATGTTTGAATGATTTAGCTCGATTAGTTATTTGTAGTAGCGGGTTAGTGTTTAGGAAGTTGAGGGTTGTTTTAGAAGACACGTTTAGTAAGAGATAAAGCTCAGAAACGAAAAAAGCCAACTCAATGAGTTGGCTTTTCGATTTGTGCGCCGAGCATGG
>NZ_JBFRTQ010000079.1:0-35850 GCF_041474195.1 Vibrio sp. 10N.222.52.C3
TTTACTTTAATTGGTATCACCCACATATGAACAGCGTTAAGCAGCTTGGTATGGGCTTGGTTGGTCTAATTATCGTTGAGGAGAGCATTCCAGTGCCGTTTGATGAAGAGCACGCACTGATGCTTAAACATTGGCATATAGATAAGAAAGGCCAATGGAAAGATCTAATGATCCCACGACTCAGTGCTCGTATGGGTACTCCTGGAGAGTGGAGTAGCGTCAATGGTGTTCATGAACCTGTATACCAATTAAAGCAGCACGCAACGACTCGACTGCGTATCGCGAATGTCGATAATACGATCACTTATCCTATTGCTGTCGAAGGGGCTGAGGCATGGGTGATTGCCATTGATGGTAATCCTGTAAAGACGCCATATAAACTGACTCAACATAAAATCGGCCCAGGGATGCGCGTGGATATTGGACTGATAGCGCCCAAAGTAGGCGAGCGAGTTAATGTTCTTCAAATGAAGGGCCGCTTTCCTTTCTCTTTATGCGAGTTCGAGGTAGTAGATTCCCCCCTGACTGAAGGACGTTTATTGCCATTATTGCCTCTTAACCCTGTACCTAATCTAGATCTTGCTAATGCAGAAGAGATCGATTTTGTGTTCGAGTGGGAAGGTGCGGTATCACCAGTTTCTAAAGATGGGAAATCGATGCCTAAGTTTTGGCTTACTAATAAAAGAGCATGGGAAGGGATGAGCAAAGACAATATTCCTGAGCCGTTGACGACTTTAGAGTTAGGTAAGACTTACATATTCGATCTAAAGAACGTCATCCAATACCATCACCCGATCCATATTCACGGTCATACATTCACTGTATTGGAACTTGATGGGAAGAAAGTTGAAGAGCCTTTCCATACCGATACAGTGTTACTTGGAAAAAACGGCCGAGCTAAAGCTGCATTTGTTGCAGATAACCCTGGCCGCTGGATGTACCACTGTCATGTTATAGAACACATGAAAACGGGTTTAATGGGATACATTGAAGTTAAGTGACACCTGTAACGTTTAATATTTGCGCATGCATTCTTAGTTTCTACCCTCGCTTTTATCGGCGTTAAAGCTAGAATATAGGGATTATTGTTTGGGAGGATTCAATGGGTCAGTTATCTATTCTAGGTTTTATCGCCATCGGTGGCGCGTTTGGTGCTTGTTCACGTTACTTGATTTCAGAGTTATGCGTTGTGATGTTAGGACGTGGTTTTCCTTACGGTACGTTGACTGTTAACGTGATTGGCTCTTTGATTATGGGATTGCTCATCGCCGCGTTTGAAAACGAGATGGTCGCGACGGAACCGTGGAGACAAATCATCGGTCTTGGTTTCCTAGGAGCACTGACTACATTTTCTACGTTTTCTATGGATAACGTACTTCTTATGCAGCAGGGCGCTTTCTTTAAGATGGGACTCAATGTGCTACTCAACGTGGTACTCAGTATTTCAGCCGCATGGATCGGCTTCCAACTTTTGATAAAGTCTTAAAACTTTCTTACGATTTGTTAACAACTCGGCTTGGTTTATCCAAGCCGTTTTTATATACTCGATCGAACTTGTCGGAGTGCCATATGGCTGAGACCGTTAACTCGGGATCCGTTGAACCTGATCAGGCTAATACCTGCGAAGGGAACAAGAGTAGATATCTAACTAGAATCCTTCTAGAGATCTATCTCCAGATCACAACTGTATTTCTTACCGTGATCCCTCTTGTAGCATCTAATCCGTCAAGCATTTTTATCCCTATAAATAATGGCTAAAAGCCAAGGAAAAATGCTATGTCGACTCGTAAACAAGCAAGACTGGAAGCGAAGAATTTCATTGATTCTTTATCCGTACAACCCTATCCAAACTCAAAAAAAGCTTACATCCAAGGATCTCGAGAGGACATTCAAGTCCCTGTCCGAGAAATATCACTCGCTGATAGCCTTGTTGGTGGTACCAAAAAAGAGCCTGTATTCGAACCTAATGTACCCATTCAAGTTTACGATACCTCAGGTGTTTATACAGACCCTACACATCAAATAGACCTGTATAGCGGTCTTCCTAAGTTGCGAGAGCAATGGATTGAAGAGCGTGGTGATACGGAACTGTTAGACGACGTAAGCTCTGTTTACACCAAAGAACGTTTAGAAGATGAAACTCTAGACGACCTTCGCTACGGCAACCTGCCTAGAATTCGTCGCGCGACAGACAACCAATGTGTTACTCAACTGCACTATGCTCGTCAGGGTATTATCACACCTGAAATGGAGTACATTGCCATACGTGAGAACATGGGACGTCAGAAGTTCGCTGATGAGCAGCTTAACCATCAACATCCTGGCCATAACTTTGGTGCAAATCTGCCGAAAGAAATTACTCCTGAGTTCGTGCGTAAAGAGGTTGCTGAAGGTCGAGCTATTATCCCTTCAAACATCAACCACCCAGAATCAGAACCGATGATTATTGGTCGAAACTTCTTAGTGAAGGTGAACGCTAATATCGGTAACTCTTCAGTAAGCTCTTCGATTGAAGAAGAAGTTGAGAAGCTAGTATGGTCGACTCGCTGGGGTGGCGATACCGTGATGGACCTTTCTACTGGTCGTAATATTCACGAGACTCGCGAATGGATCCTACGTAATAGCCCAGTACCAATTGGTACGGTTCCTATGTATCAAGCGCTTGAAAAAGTGAATGGCGTTGCGGAAGACCTTAACTGGGAAGTGATGCGCGATACCTTGATTGAACAAGCAGAGCAGGGTGTTGATTACTTTACTATCCACGCAGGCTTATTGCTTCGCTACGTTCCTATGACCGCTAAACGTGTGACTGGTATTGTCTCTCGTGGCGGCTCCATCATCGCGAAATGGTGTCTTGCTCATCACCAAGAAAGTTTCCTTTATACCCACTTCCGTGAGATCTGTGAGATCTGTGCGAAGTACGATGTTGCTCTGTCATTAGGTGACGGTTTACGCCCGGGCTCAATTGCAGATGCTAATGATGAGGCTCAATTCTCGGAGTTACGTACTCTAGGTGAGTTGACTAAAGTGGCTTGGGAATATGACGTTCAGGTGATCATTGAAGGCCCTGGACATGTACCAATGCACCTGATTAAAGAGAATATGGACGAGCAGTTAGAGCACTGCCATGAAGCGCCTTTCTATACTTTAGGCCCATTGACGACAGATATTGCCCCTGGTTACGACCATATTACCTCTGGTATTGGCGCGGCCATGATTGGTTGGTACGGCTGTGCGATGCTGTGTTATGTCACCCCTAAAGAGCACCTAGGCTTACCAAATAAAGAAGATGTGAAGACTGGCTTGATTACTTACAAGCTAGCAGCACACGCAGCGGACCTCGCTAAAGGACATCCGGGCGCACAAATCCGAGATAATGCATTATCAAAGGCACGTTTTGAATTCCGTTGGGAAGACCAATTCAATCTAGCTTTAGATCCTGAAACCGCGCGTTCTTTCCATGATGAAACTCTGCCACAAGAGGTGGGCAAGGTTGCTCACTTCTGCTCAATGTGTGGACCTAAATTCTGCTCGATGAAGATTTCTCAAGAAGTTCGAGAGTATGCGAAAGACACCGAACAAGTAGCCGCGGATCAGGCTATCGAGATTAAGATGCTAGATAACCCGTTGGAAGGGATGCGTCAAAAATCACAAGAGTTCCGTGATACTGGCTCTGAACTTTATCATCCTGCAGTAGCCGCAAAAGAAGCTCAATTAGAGGAATAATGACAGTGAAGGTACTCATCCCATCTCAAAATATTGAGTTAACGGGAGAGGTGCAGAACTGTCTATTGGTTGCTAAGCGACAAGGCTTGGCAACTGATGCGGTTGAGTTGGGTGTAAGCCCAACTCAATACTTCTCTATCGTTGATTCTCAGCAGGCGTTATCTATTGGCTTCGCTCATGATGTTGATTCATTGGCAGAGTGTAAGTTAGCGGAACTGAACCATGTTGTTGATTACAGTAATTCAGTCGCGTTAACTGACGTTTGTGATGCCTTTACAGAAACTCCGAATACCATCTATATCGGTGTCTCAGATGATTCAGCTGTACTGGATATCTGGTCACACCTAGATGCTAATCGTGTCATCAAGAATGACACTACAGCTCATCAGGAGTTAGATAATCACGGCCATTTTGCCTGGTTACTTACTTTGTTGGCGTTGGAGTTCCCATTAGAAGACGCACTTGTTTTAGCTCGCGCAGCGTCCAATGTTTCACGTGGAACATGGCCTGCACATTACCAAAACTTTCCTATCCCTGTTCTTGAAGATCAACGATTGGACATAAGCGTAGGTTGGGCTAACCAAGGGACATCACTTTCTTTTCCTGAGTTGAGTAAGAGTAGCCTCGGTTTATACCCAGTAGTTGATGATGTTGAGTGGATCGAAAGATTGCTCAAGCTTGGAATCAACACTGTCCAACTACGTATTAAGAATCCACAGCAAGCGGATTTAGAACAACAAGTCGCACGATCTATCGATCTTGGTCGTGAGTATAACGCTCAAGTTTTTATCAATGATTACTGGCAGCTTGCACTCAAGCATGACGCTTTTGGTGTTCATTTAGGGCAAGAGGATATTGAAGAATCAAACCTCTCACAGTTGAGCTTTGCGGGTATAAAGATTGGGTTATCGACTCATGGCTATTACGAGTTGCTACGCATTGTTCAGATTAACCCAAGCTATATTGCGCTAGGCCACATCTTCCCAACAACAACTAAACAGATGCCATCAAAGCCTCAGGGATTGGTTCGTTTATCTCTGTATCAACAGCTGATTGATACTATCCCATACACAGAACAACTCACTGGTTATCCAACGGTTGCTATTGGCGGTATTGACCAATCAACAGCTGAGCAGGTGTGGGATTGTGGGGTGTCGAGTTTGGCGGTTGTTCGTGCGATTACATTAGCGGAAGACCCCAAAAAGGTGATCGAGTTTTTTGAAAAACTGATGACGCCTAAACCTTCAAATATTGGTGAAGAGGTTGCGCAGGAGCCTAGCTATGCTGAGTGATTTTGAGTTTATTCGTTATCAACGACAAATTGCGTTACCTGAAGTCGGTGAGCAAGGGCAACGAAACCTATTAAACAGCCATGTGTTAGTGATTGGTTGTGGTGGCTTAGGCAATGCTGCTGCTCTTTACCTTGCGGCTTCGGGGATCGGAAAGATCGTGTTGGTTGATGATGACTGTGTGGATTCGTCTAACCTGCAACGACAGGTCGCGTTCAAAGAAAGTCAGTTAGGTTCGCCTAAAGTCGAAGCTATGAAGCAACAACTGACTGAGCTCAATAGTCGCAGTCAAGTTAGAACCATCAATCAGCGAATGAGTGACAGTCAGCTTGAACTTGAAGTGATGCTCGCTGATTTGGTGTTGGATTGTACGGACAACTTTGCGTCACGCCAGCAGGTTAACCAAGCGTGTTTCGGCAGCAATACACCTTTGATTTCTGGATCTGCAATCGGTTGGAAAGGCCAGTTTATTGTCTTTGATTATCAGAATCAGAAAGGGTGCTATCACTGTTTGTTCCCGTTCAGTCATCATCCACAAACGACTCGTTGTAGTGATAGCGGCGTCATAGGCCCGGTTGTTGGCACCATAGGTAACCTTCAAGCTTTGGCTGCTATTCAACGTTTAACTCGTGGTGAGTTTCAGGTAGCAACACACCAGCTCAAACTGTTCGATGGCCAAACGATGAACTGGAAAAACTTAATGGTCACTCAAGATAGTGATTGTTCCGTGTGCAGTGCGTCTGCAGTTAAGCATTTAGAAGAAGAAATCCAATGAGTCATATAACGATCTCTATAAACGAGCAACCAGAACAGGTCGCGCACTTGTCGTCTCTAGCGGACATTATCCAAGCTCTATCATTACCTGATCTAGGTTGTGTATTTGCAATCAATAATGCGGTTGTCCCGCGCAGCCAGTGGCAACAAACTGTCGTCAATGAAGGCGATGCTATTTCTCTTTTCCAAGCCATTGCAGGAGGTTAATCATGTTAACTATCGCTGATAAAACGTTTCAATCTCGACTCTTTACTGGAACTGGCAAGTTTGCCAATAAGCACTTGATGGCGAGCGCTATCGAAGCTTCAGGTTCTCAACTGGCAACCATGGCGCTGAAGAGAGTTGATATTCGCTCTGAGAAAGACGATATCCTACAACCGATCATGGATGCTGGCGTGAACTTACTGCCGAATACCTCTGGTGCTAAGAATGCAAAAGATGCCATCTTTGCTGCGCATTTGGCTCGTGAAGCATTGGGTACAAACTGGCTTAAACTGGAAATTCACCCAGATCCAAAGTACTTGATGCCAGACCCAATTGAAACGCTTAAAGCTGCTGAGCAACTGGTTAAAGATGGTTTTGTTGTGTTGCCTTACTGCCATGCCGATCCAGTATTGTGTAAACGCTTGGAAGAGGTGGGTTGCGCTGCAGTTATGCCACTGGGCGCACCTATTGGTTCAAATAAGGGTATTGCTTCAGCAGACTTCTTAGAGATCATTATCGACCAAGCGAATGTCCCTGTGATTGTGGATGCAGGCATAGGCGCTCCATCACATGCTGCTCGTGCAATGGAAATGGGCGCAGACGCTGTGTTAGTGAATACGGCGATTGCGGCTTCTCAACAACCCGTTGATATGGCGATTGCTTTTAAGTTGGCGGTTGAAGCTGGCCGAATTGCGTACCTTGCTGGGCTTGCAGAAAAAGTATCTCATGCAGTTGCTTCGAGCCCGTTAACTTCATTTCTAGACGAGTAGTGTACCTATGACGTTTGTTGATCGATTTAAACAGCTCAACTGGGATGACATTGGTATGTCTATCTTCAGTAAAACGGCAGCGGATGTTGAACGTGCTCTGAGTAAACCCAAACGTGACCTGGAAGACTTTAAGGCTCTGATCTCTCCGGCGGCAGAACCTTACTTAGAGCAGATGGCACAACAGTCGTTGGCGCTAACTCGTAAGCGATTTGGCAATACAATGTCGCTTTACATTCCTTTGTACCTCTCGAATCTATGCGCTAATGCGTGCACGTATTGTGGCTTCTCAATGGAGAACCGTATCAAACGTCGCACGCTTACTTTGGATGAAATTGATGCCGAAAGTGCGGCTATCAAAAAGATGAAGTTTGATAGTGTATTGTTGGTGACTGGTGAACATGAAACCAAGGTCGGGATGAAGTACTTCCGTGAAGTGCTACCGAATATTAAGGCACAATTTAACTATCTTGCGATGGAAGTGCAGCCGCTTGATCAAGATGACTACGCAGAGCTTAAAACTCTCGGCTTAGATGCGGTGATGGTTTACCAAGAAACGTATAGCCCAAGTACCTACGCGGAACACCACTTGCGTGGCAATAAAATGGATTTTGAATACCGGCTCGAAACGCCCGATCGTTTGGCAAAAGCGGGTATTGATAAGATAGGTATTGGCGCTTTGATTGGCTTGGAAGATTGGCGTACCGACTGTTTCTTCGTGGCCGCTCACTTAGACTATCTTGAGCGTACTTATTGGCAAACACGTTACTCGATTTCATTCCCACGTCTTCGTCCGTGTGAGGGTGGTTTGCAGCCTAAATCGATTATGAGTGATAAACAGTTGGTTCAACTTATCTGTGCGTATCGTTTATTAAACCCTGAGGTTGAATTGTCTCTCTCGACTCGTGAGTCTGCAGCTTTCCGTGACAATGTGTTGCCATTGGGAATCACCAGTATGTCGGCTGCGTCTAAAACCCAGCCTGGTGGTTATGCTTCTGGTGAAGAAGAGCTCGAACAATTTGAGATAAGCGACGAGAGAAGTGCTGCTGATGTTGAGTCAATGATCCGACAGCGAGGTTTCGATCCAGTGTGGCGAGACTGGCACAGTGCCTATTCTGGTTAATCAACATATTGGTTGATGTTCCACGTGAAACATCGATGTAATGATACAGGCAAATAAAAACGGCTACCTTTGGGTAGCCGTTTTTCTATTTGCTATTTAACTTATTAACCTAGCAAGCTCGTTTTGGCTCAGTTATCTGTCGAGCAAGGCATTAAGCGTGAGCAAGTGGTGTTGTTGATTGGCGTAGCCATTCCAGCGTATCACCTTCAACTAATGGGCTAACATCGTTCCATACTTTCTGATGGTAGTCGTTCAGCCACGCCAGTTCAGGTCGTGTTAGCAAATCAACATTGAT
This sequence comes from Vibrio sp. 10N.222.52.C3, assembly GCF_041474195.1. Classification (NCBI taxonomy): domain Bacteria; kingdom Pseudomonadati; phylum Pseudomonadota; class Gammaproteobacteria; order Vibrionales; family Vibrionaceae; genus Vibrio; species Vibrio sp. 10N.222.52.C3. The sequence goes on from NZ_JBFRTQ010000079.1 coordinate 8,179, forward strand.
GTTGCGCTTATCGATAGGACAACGAGTTAGCGATTCAAACGTCAATACTGCGAAGTCACCTTGAGTTGGAAGTTCAACCACCAGTTCTAGGTTCTCGATACGGATACCAAATTCATCAGCACGGTAGTAACCCGGCTCGTTTGATAACACCATACCTTCAACAAGAGGTACGTCGATTAGCTTCTTAGAGATGCTTTGCGGTCCTTCATGAACACTTAGGAAATGACCAACACCGTGACCAGTACCGTGGTCGTAGTCGAAGCCTTCTGCCCATAAGTGTTGGCGAGCTAGAATATCAAGTTGGAAACCACGAGTACCCTGTGGGAAACGTGCACGCGCGATACCGATGTGACCTTTAAGCGCTAACGTGAACTGCTGGATCATTTCGTCGCTTGGCTGGCCAATCGCGATAGTTCGAGTGATGTCGGTTGTACCATCTAGGTACTGACCGCCTGAATCGACTAGGTAAAGAGTATTCATCTCTAACTGACCTGGTTCAGGTTGGTTCTCGTGGTTGTAGTGACACATTGCTGCGTTGCCGCCTGCTGCTGAAATCGTGTCAAAACTTAGGTCCATCAGCGTTGGGTCTTGTTCGCGGAATGATTGAACTTTGTCTGCTAGCACAGCTTCATTGTGCAGATTACCTTGCGTGACTTCTGCATCAATCCAAGATAGGAACTTCGCCATCGCAACACCATCACGAATGTGACACGCTTTCATGCCGGCAATTTCAGTTTCATTCTTTGCTGCTTTTGGCATTAGGCATGGGTCTGCTGCTTCAATGATATGAGCACCAGAGTTTTGTAGAACCAGCGTGTACCAAGCGTTACTGGTACCTGAATCGACAGATACATTTTTGCCTTCCAAAGATTGAAGGCGTGCTTCAAGCTCTGATGGGTGAGATACGCGAATACCATTGCCAACGTGTGCTTCAAAGCCCGTAGGAATACGAGCTGGGTCTAGGAAGAAGTCGACGCTTTCATCGGCGTGGATGATCGCATTGGATAACACAACAGGTAGGCGAGATACGTCCAAGCCGCGAATGTTAAGCAACCAACAGATCGAATCGAGTTCCGTAAGGATAGCGGCATCAGCACCTTTGGCTTTTAGTAAGCCAGCAATCTCCGCACGTTTGCTTTCACTTGATTGGCCTACTGCGTCTGTTGCCATTAAGCGAACATCAGATACCACCGGCTCAGGACGATCAGACCAAAGCTCATCAATTGGATTCGAAGATAGTGTTGTTAGTTCAACTTTCTCTGCCAGTTTAGCTTGAGCGCCTTTCAACCAAGCAGCAGTGTGCATGCGTGGGTCGAATGCAACCTTGCTGCCTTGTGCTAGAGAACTGGTGATCCAATCTAAAGCCGGCTCTTCAATAAGGTGGCGATACTCAAATAACTCTGCTGGTACCTGCTTACGAACCTGAACCGTGTAGCGACCATCAACAAAAATAGCAGCGTTCTCACGAGTGATAACTGCCGCACCAGCAGAGCCAGTGAAACCTGTTAACCAGTGAAGTCGCTCGTTATGAGCAGGAACGTATTCACCTAGATATTCGTCTTCATGTGGAATGATAACGGCATCTAGGTTGTTTGTTTCAAGCCAAGCTCGAACCGCAGCAACGCGTTCAGCAGTGATATTGTGCATCTGTGTTTATCCTTATTGTTAGGGTCCTTGTTAACACTCACAGTCGATATACATGCGAGGGGACTTATTAGGTCAATAAGCTAGCGCTTTTGTTCGTTTGCTGCAAACGCTGTACGCCATTTTTATCTAAGGTGCAGAGTTTTTTCTTTGATGATATCTCGTAGCCAAGTTAACGCTGGGTCATTTTCTCTGTCACGGTGCCAAAACAGAGTGTATGCCATCGGTGGGAATTCCATCGGTAAAGGGACAACCACTAAGTCGAGTTGCTTGGCGACGAGGTAAGTAAAGTGGCTTGGTGCAGTAAACACAAAGTCGGTGTAGGTACATAGGCTTGCGGCGCTATTGAAGTCTGGAACAGAAATAGCGATATCACGTTGGTGACCAAGGTCGGCAAGCTTATAGTCGAGCAGCCAACGATCGTTACCATCACATCTTACTTGTACATGACGCTGTGCAAGGTAGGTTTCCAGATCCCATTTGCCATTCAGAGCGGGGTGGTTGCGTCTTAGCACACACATCTGCGCGTCACGGTAGATCTCTTGCTCGCAAATATCATCTGGCGGCAGCATAGTTAAACGTGCGTCGTTGATGTCGATGTCTTTACCTGTGAGTCCGATATCGAGCTCACCGAGCTGCAGCTTCTTAAAGGTTTGCTCCGTCCAAGCGTGGGTGTTGATATTCACCTTAGGGGCTTGTCGAAATATCGCTGGTAAAAAGTGGGGAAGAATAAGTGGGTAAACGCTCTCAACAGCCGCAATGTGAAAACTGTGGTCACTGTTGTTGGGAATGAAGGTCTCTGGTTGGGTGAGCACATCAAGTTGGTTGATCAGCGTTTCTAATCGAGGTTTGAGAAAGACCGCCTTTGGTGTTGGTCGCAGACCATGAGCACTTCGCGTGAAAAGGGGATCATTAAATTGCTCACGAAGTTTGGCCAATGACTTACTAACCGCTGACTGGCTTAGGCACAATCGGTGGGCGGTGCGAGTCACACTTAGCTCTTCCATCAGCACCTGCAAGCAAACTAATAGATTGAGGTCGAGGCGCGATAGTTTCTCAATATTCATATGAGTTTCCTATTTGGAATAATGCTAATGAGTATATGCCATTTTTGTTCATATCTTTAGTTGGTTATTATGCACCTAAATTAACTCATTCGGAGAATCTTGTGCCTTCTAACGCGCTTCCAACCCCTAGTAAACTGCAGGTTGCTTTATTGGCAATGTTGGTTTTATTTAGCCCTCTGGCTATTGATATCTACCTACCAGCTCTGCCACAAATTTCGACAGCGTTTCACGTGGAACATGCACTAGCACAAGATACGATTACCTGGTTTTTATTCGCCATGGGTGTCGGGCAATTATTTGCTGGCCCTTTGGCTGATAAGCTAGGACGTCGAACCGTTGCATTGGGAGGTGTTAGTATCTATGCATTGAGTGCTTGCTTGGCGTGGGCAGCTCAATCGATTGATATGATGCTAATGGCTCGGCTGCTACAAGGCTTAGGAGCTTGTGCGACTTCTGTAGCAGCCTTTGCAACGGTTCGCGATCTATTTGGCCCAGAGAAGAGTGGCCGTATGATCAGCTACCTTAATGGTGCAATCTGTTTTATTCCTGCTTTGGCACCCATTCTTGGCGCTTGGTTAACACATCAATTTGGTTGGCGCTCGAACTTTAGCTTTATGGCAGGCTTTGCTGTCGTTGTTGGCACTATCTTATTCTTCCAAATGAAAGAGTCTAACCCTGCGACAGAAAAGGTTGCGGTATTCAAGCTTGAGCGATACTGGTCAGTATTGAAAACACCATCATTCCTTTTCCACGCAACTTTGTGCTTAATGGCGATGGCGGTTATCCTCGCTTATGTAACCTCTGCACCAGTTGTGTTGATGGAAAGCCTAGGCCTGACCATGAAAGAGTTTACTTTCTGGTTTGGTGTTAATGCGGCCATCAACATTGCAGCTGCGTTTACTGCACCTAAATTTATGGACCGTTTTGGTACCTATAAAGCACTGGTGGTTGGTATCTCGACGCTGGGCTTAGCGGGTGTGATTATGTTGGTGCTTGCTGAGCACGCTACTCCAATCGCGTTCATGCTACCGATCTTCTTATCGTCAGTTGGCTTTGCTTGGATTCTTGGTGCTGCGGCAGGTAAAGCTCTAGAACCTTTCGGTGACCGTGCGGGTACAGCTGCTGCGCTGCTTGGCTTGTTCCAAATGAGCGGTTCAGGGCTTCTTGTGGGTACCATGCAACGTCTTGATTTAACGTCGCAAGTGATGATTGCTCTGCAAATGTTCCTGATTGTTCCTGCGTTATTAGTGCTTGCGAGCAAAGCGGGTAAGTCTTGGCACACGACGTTTGCTAAGGCATAAGTTACAAGGGTGACAAAATATACAAATGGCGGTTTTCGAAACGTTAAAACATGGTATATTTGTCACTCATTGAAACGTTAGTCCCCAACGGAAAATACTGTAATGTCATTAACAACCTACGAAATGGCGCGCGTCTTAGAACAAATGGAAGATGCACCTGAAAAGGTCATGTTTGGTAAACTGCTTAAAGAGCTAGGCAACCAAAGTGAAGAGCGTATTCGCAGTGCGGCAAAACAAGTTCCAATCGATACTTTGCGAGATATCATTTACCAATTTCAGCGTGTGGTAGAGTCTCGTAAGGGTGAGCAGGTTCAGCTATTGGCAAAAGAACTTGCAGAGCAAGGCATCTCTGCTGAAGAGCTACAAGCTTTTCTAAATAAGTAAGCTTATCCCAGTTAAAAAAGAAACCACTCAATTGAGTGGTTTCTTGCGTTTGGGCTGTAGCATTTAGCTTTAGCAGTTCAAAAGAGGTGAAAACTTATTTTAATTCCTGAACTGCGCTTTCAAAACTCTATCAAGTGAGAATGGTCCTGCGCCCCACACGACAACGATAAGAATCATTAACCCCCAAAGCTGATGATCGTAGAAGCCTTGATCCCACAATACAGGGTAAGACACGACAGCAATGATATTGAAAACGAACAACACCGCAGCCATAGGTCGTGTTAATAAACCGAGCGCTAAAAACATCGGTAGAATTAACTCAGCGGCAGTGCCCATGTAAGCAGCCAATTCCCAAGGTAGCAGTGGCACTTGGTATTCCAATTCAAACAAGTAAAGCGTGCTATCCCAAGTAGCTATCTTGGTGAGTCCAGAATTAAAGAATACCCACGCCACCCAAAGGCGACAAAATAGTAGAAGCACTGGAACAAAAAGTGCCTGTGATTTCTCAATCAAACTGTCGTATTGAGCCATCATGTTCGTGACTGTGTTGTTATCCATGTTATGCCTCCAATTCGGCATTGATTGAAAAACCTGAGATGACGTTTAGCGCCATAACAGTATTCAGATGTTGTAGTAATAAAGGATCGATTGCTGAGAGTGTTCGACCTGATTGCAATTCAGTGAGGAGTTGGTGGCTCTCTTCACTCAAACTATGGCTCTCAACCTGTGAATTCTCAGCTCGGATTAACACCCCAAATTCAGCTTGGTTGATGTCTAGCCCATCAAGTTGCTGCTGATAGATGGCGTGTTCAAGCGCGATAATCGTGTAACTAGAATGAATCAGTGTTATTGAATCTTTGAGATGAAAGACTAAAGCGCCTTGTTGCTCTTGTGGTACATCTGCAAGGCAAGAAAGAGGTCTCTGGTCGACATGTGCTTGTGACGAAAACCTTACCAAGCTATCTTTCTGCCATTCATACAAAGCCACTTCACCGAGATAAGGTGCAGCCTCAATAACGGCAGGAAAGGCTTGGATAGTCTGTTCAAAGTGTTCACCGTAACCACTGACATCACCAGAGGTCGATGGATAATGTAAGACATGTTGACGAGCCATCTGTTGGAAGCACTCTTCACCAACCAACATTTCAGTGAGTGGGTAGGTTGCTGCCAGAACTTCGCTCAAGCTGATCACAAAGTTATTACGGTAAATCTGGATGCGTTGTTCATCGGTAAAATGGTCGCTCACTATGTCGCAGTACTCACCATTGTTTTGATAGCGTAGGGCGTTAGCAAACTCCAATTGAACCTCTGCTAGGGAGTGGCTCATGAGGCGCGACTCCTTTGGTTGAACTTGTCGTGTTGATACAAGATATCACTGGCTTTGGTTGCTTCAGCCAATAAAACTTGTGGCTCTGGGATATCGAGATCCCACTCAATCAAGGTATGGCGCAAACCATGTTGTGCAACCCAGTCAGTGTAGAGTTTCCACACTTCGTCACAGACAGGTTTACTGTGTGTGTCTATCCAGATCTCACCTTGTTCAAGCTTCTTTTTGGTAAAACCTGCCAAGTGAATCTCTTCAACTTTGTCTGCTGGTATTCCGTTTAAGTACTCTTCACAACTAAAGCCATGATTAAAAGATGAGACGAAAATATTATTGAAATCGAGCAGTAGGCGACACTCAGTACGCTTTTGTACCTCAGCCAAAAACTCCCACTCAGGAATAGTAGAATGCTTGAAGGATAGGTAGCTCGATGGGTTCTCAATCAACATCGGGCGTTGCAAGCTGTCTTGAACCTCGATGACATTACGACAGAAGACTTCCAATGCTTCTTCTGTGTAAGGCAGCGGTAGCAAGTCATTGAAGTAATGACCACCTGTCTGACTCCAACTGAGATGATCAGAAACCAAGAAGGGTTCGATATCATCAATGAGCTCTTTTAATTGCACAAGATGATGTTGATTGATGCGCTCAACAGAACCTAGCGACAACCCAACACCGTGACAACTGATGTTGTGTGCGTGACGAATTTCTCTGAGTTGTTGTCGTTGCGGTGATTGAGCTAAGAAGTAGTTCTCGCTGTGAACTTCTAACCAACTTACTAAGGCTGGATTTTGGCTAAAGAAGTCCAAGTGCGGTGTTCTAAGGCCAACCCCTGCGTAGGGGTGAAGAGTTTGAGTCACAACGATTCTCCTAACAAGAAGTGGAGGTGAGCTGAATGTCAGCTCACCATACTAAGCAGCTCAATTATGATGATTGAGTGTTACCACCTGATAATTTGCCACATAGCCCTTTAGGTACGACTACGAACGCATCGGATTGGTTGTCTTCTTTTGCTGTACCCGCACATGAGCTTGTTTTGGTTGCACAATCATTTTGGCCAGCTTTTGCCACGCCGTAGCATTTTTCTTTTGCTGCTGCTTCCGCAGGTGCTGATGTAAGAACTGCACCGCCGAACGCTAGTACACTTGTGATTGCAGCTGTAACAGCAAGATTAGAATTTTTCATAGTCATTCCCTCTAGGACTTAATAGTATTTTCATATCGCAGGTTAATGGATTGTTAACTTGCTTACTAAAAAGGATTGGAACAACCGGGAAATAATTTCACGGTATTATAAAAATTATCAATATTAATGATGTTTCATCTCTTAAGTTATTGAATTAATGATGTTAATTTTTGATTGTTTTTTCTTCTTATTATCCTAAACGCAGCCTAGTGTTTAGGTTATAATCAACTTTTATGTATAAATACCCAGTAGTGAGCATATCCAATGATAGATCCTTCGCTTTTACTCGATGGCCTAAACGATAAACAACGTGAGGCGGTCGCGGCACCTTTAGAAAACCTACTTATTCTGGCAGGTGCAGGCAGTGGTAAAACGCGAGTGTTGGTGCATCGTATAGCTTGGCTGCAAAGCGTAGAGCAAGCATCGCCGTTCTCTATTATGTCGGTTACCTTCACCAACAAAGCGGCAGCAGAGATGCGTGGTCGTATTGAAGAGTTGATGATGGGCAGCTCGTCTGGCATGTGGAACGGCACCTTCCACGGTATCTGTCACCGTATCCTTCGTGCTCACTACCTAGATGCAAAACTGCCAGAAGATTTCCAGATCATTGATTCTGATGATCAGATTCGTTTGCTACGTCGCTTAATCAAGGCGCAAAATCTTGATGAAAAGCAGTGGCCTGCCAAGCAAGCTTCTTGGTGGATCAATGGCAAGAAAGACGAGGGATTACGCCCAAGTCACATTGACGCCTACCATGATCCAATAACTCAAACGTGGTTAAAGATCTATTCTGCTTACCAAGAAGCATGTGACCGTGCTGGCTTGGTCGACTTTGCGGAAATCTTGCTGAGATCGCATGAGCTATTACGCGATAAGAAACACATCCGAGAGCACTACCAAGCACGCTTTAAGCATATCCTTGTCGACGAATTCCAAGATACCAACAACATCCAATACGCTTGGCTGCGCATGATGGCTGGCCCAGATTGTCGCGTGATGATCGTAGGTGATGACGACCAATCTATCTATGGCTGGCGTGGTGCGAAGATCGAAAATATTCAGAAGTTCTTGGATGAATTCCCAGGAGCTTCGACGGTTCGACTTGAACAAAACTACCGTTCAACTAAAACCATTCTGCAGGCGTCGAACGAGCTTATCTCGAACAACACCGAACGTATGGGTAAAGAGCTGTGGACCGATGGTAACGATGGCGAGCCAATCTCTGTGTACTCAGCTTATAACGAGCTAGATGAAGCACGTTTCACGGTCAGCAAAATCAAAGAGTGGCAAGAGAAAGGCGGTGCGTTAGAAGATACCGCGATGCTTTATCGTAATAACGCCCAATCTCGTGTTCTTGAAGAAGCTTTGATCCAAGGTGGTCTACCTTACCGAATCTACGGCGGCATGCGATTCTTCGAGCGTCAAGAAATCAGAGACGCCTTGAGCTACATGCGCCTCATGAGCAACCGCAGTAATGATGCCGCGTTTGAACGTGTGGTTAATACGCCAACGCGTGGCTTGGGTGATAAAACGTTAGAAACGATTCGTCTTGCTGCTCGTGATCGTGGTGCAACCATGTGGGAAGCCAGTGTTGCTTTGATAGAAGAGCAAGTGCTACCCGGTCGTGCTGCGGGCGCATTAAGTCGTTTTATCGAGCTGATTAATGCGCTTGAAGATGACACGTTGGAACTTAGCCTGCATGAACAAACCGACCACGTGATTAAATCGTCGGGTCTGTTTGCTATGTACGAGCAAGAGAAGGGTGAGAAGTCGAAGGCACGTATCGAGAACTTGGAAGAGTTGGTAACGGCAACGCGCCAGTTTGAAAAGCCGGAAGATGCGGATGAGATGAGCATGCTGACGGCGTTCTTAACTCACGCAGCTTTGGAAGCGGGTGAAGGTCAGGCCGATGAGTTTGACGATGCGGTTCAGTTAATGACTTTGCACAGTGCTAAAGGCCTAGAGTTTCCAATGGTGTTCATGGTGGGTGTCGAAGAAGGCATGTTCCCAAGCCAGATGTCGGCCGAAGAAGCGGGGCGTTTAGAAGAAGAGCGTCGCCTGTGTTACGTAGGCATGACCCGTGCGATGGAGAAGCTTTACATCACTTATGCTGAGATGCGTCGTCTGTACGGTCAGGACAAATATCATAAGCCATCACGTTTTATTCGTGAGCTGCCAGAAACCTGTCTGGATGAAGTGCGTATGAAAGCGCAAGTCAGCCGCCCTGCAAGCAGTGGTCGCTTTAGCCAAACCGCTGTGAAAGAGAACTTCAATGAAACAGGCTTTAGCTTGGGCTCTCGCGTGAAGCACCCTAAGTTTGGTGAAGGCACCATCATCAACTTCGAAGGAAGTGGCCCACAAAGCCGAGTTCAAGTGGCGTTTAATGGTGAAGGGATTAAGTGGTTAGTGACGGCTTACGCGCGTTTAGAACAGCTTTAATCTGCTACTTTAATATCTAAAAAGCAGTTTGGTCTTTAAAAACCGTTCAGCATTCAAAAGTAATCCGCATTAAAAACAGAAAGAGCAGCCAATGGCTGCTCTTTTTTATTGCTCGAAACCAGTCTAAATAGGCAGGTTCCGAGCTTAAGGCATTCCTGCCTAGAAAGGAGACTTACAGTGCTGCAAGTGCCGCTTCGTAGTTTGGTTCTTCAGTGATCTCTGCAACCAACTCGCTGTGTGTTACCACACCTTTTTCATCAACAACGACAACTGCACGTGTTGTTAGGCTTGCTAGTGGGCCTTCAGCGATCGCTACGCCGTAGTCTGATGCGAATGCAGGAGAACGGAAAGTTGAAGCGTGTTGAACGCCTTCAATGCCTTCTAGTTCACAGAAGCGGCCCGCAGCAAACGGTAGGTCAGCAGAAATACAAACAACAACCGTGTTCTCAAGCTCTGCCGCTTTTGCGTTGAACGTACGTACGCTCGTTGCACAAGTTGCTGTGTCGATACTTGGGAAGATGTTTAGAACCACTTTCTTGCCTTCAAGAGAAGCAAGAGTCAGTTCAGAAAGGTCGCCTGCAGTTAGTGCAAAGCTTGGTGCTTGTTCGCCAGTTTGTGGGAATGTGCCTGTTAGTGGTACAGCAGCGCCTTTGAAGGTAACGTGTGACATGAATTTGTCCTTAGTTTAATTATGGTTATGAAACTAGTTGAGCCTAGTAAGACTTACGTTACTCGGAAGTGGTTAAGAAGTGAATGCTTTAAATGTCAGAATTGTAATTAAAGGTCTTTGATTTATTTGTTTGAGATAGGAATAAGTGAAACGACAGATAAAGAAAAACCCCGAGAGCTTGCGCTCATCGGGGTCTATAGTCTTACTCGCAGCAATCCGGCTACTAAGTGTGCTCCATGCATCAAATCCATGATAGTGTGCTGTTATCTTTCAGCGTATTCCTTTCGTCGCCTTCCTAGCGGTGTCCTTGATCTTATCCTGATCTGCCAACAATCCTCGTTAGCGCGCGTCACTTGTTCCTTGAGCGGTGTCCTTTACATCATCCTGATGTTCAGTCCTTTCCTCGTCCAGAGGTGTCCATTGTCTTTCCTTAGTAGCAACCATCCTAGTTACTATTGCGTCCATTCAATGTCCATTTCGCTATCCATGCCGATTATTCATCCTGAGTAATCGAATCTTCATCCTGAAGATAACCAAGTCCTTGGCGTTTCCTGTTCCGTGTCAGCATCCTTCCGACACCATTCATATTACCGATTCCTTATTTATCAGCAATGGTGCATAAGCGAATTTCTATATAATTATTTGAATGATAAATGTACGTATTGTTTAATTTCAATCGGTTACGGTTTGTGGGTGACTAATTTCGTCATCAAATATCGATATTTACTCACTGCCTTGTGAGAGATCTCGCACAAGGCTGCGAGTAAAAAGGGAGGATTATTCCCTATTGGCCAATAGCTGCACCTTCACGGCGAGGGTCTGCAGCACCTTCTAGACCATCTTTTGTGATGTGAATAGCGTGTAAACCCGAGTTAAGATCGCGAATGTTGACCTCAAATCCCATCTTTTCTAGCTCAGGTTTGAAGTTTTCCGCAGATGTTCCTTTTTCCAAATCTAAGGTTCCGAAACGGTTTAGGAAGTGCGGTTGGTTGATCGCTTGCTGGATATCCATGTCCCACTGGGTATGGGCAATAATAGCTTGTGCTACATAACCTATGATGCGGCTACCACCCGGAGAACCGATCGCCATATAAGGCTTATCGTCTTGCATGATAATGGTCGGCGCCATTGAAGAACGTGGACGCTTACCTGGTTCAAGTCGGTTCGCGATAGGCTTGCCATCGTTATGAGTCTTGAATGAGAAGTCGGTCAGTTCGTTGTTGAGTAGGAATCCTCTTACCATCAGGCGTGAGCCAAATGCGTTCTCGATGGTGGTGGTCATCGATACGACATTGCCATCACTATCGACAATGTTGAAGTGGCTGGTGGACGGCAACTCAATAGAAACATCTTGGCTTCTCTGCATCGCATGATCCCACGGTGGGGTGCCTGAAGGTGCGCTGTCTAATGCCTTACCTGCGGTAATTAACTGAGCACGCTCCTGCAAATAGTCAGTATTCACTAACCCTTGGGTTGGCATAGGCACATAATCTTGGTCTGCCATGTACATACCACGGTCTGCAAAGGCTAAGCGAGAAGCGTCTGCTAACACTTGCCAAGATTTTGCGTCGTTTGGCCCCCATGATTTGAGGTCAAACTGCTCAGTCATTGCAAGGATTTGTCCAACCGTTAACGCACCAGAGCTTGGTGGCCCCATTCCGCAAATATCGTAGCTTTCATAAGCAGAACAAACCGGTTCGCGCTGCTTGATCGAATAGGCGTCGAAATCTTTCTGTGCCAATACGCCCGGGTTACCTTTCGCTGTTTGTACTGTGTTAATGATGTCGGCAGAAATCTCACCTTGGTAGAAAGCTTTAGCACCATCCTTCGAGATAGCGTGTAACGTTGCCGCGTATTCAGGGTTCTTAAGTTGCGTGCCAGCGGCTTTCGGGCTGCCATCGGCATTGAAGAAGTAGGCTTTAGTTGTCGCAAAGCGGCTCAGACGTTCTTGGTCGTTTTCGATCAAGGTGGCTAAACGTGGGCTGATAGTAAAACCTTCTTCAGCTAACTGAGCGATAGGTTTAATCAGTGATGCCCATTCGAGCTTGCCGTATTTCTGGTGAGTGTCCCACAGCAATTGCACCGTGCCCGGCGTGGCAACAGAACGACCGCCAACCACGGCATCATAGAATTTAAGCGGTTGTCCGTTTTCGTCTTGGAATAGACGTGGGGTGGCATCAAGTGGCGCAGTTTCACGGCCATCGTAGGTCTTGAGCTGTTTGTCTTTGCCATCAAAATAGACAAGGAACGCGCCGCCACCAATACCTGATGACTGAGGTTCCACTAAGCCAAGCATAAGCTGCACGGCAACCATGGCGTCAATTGCGTTACCACCACGGGCAAGTACATCAGCACCGGCTTGTGTTGCAAGAGGGTTGGCTGCGGTGACCATCCAATCGTTGGCTTTAACGAGTTGTTTGGTTTCTAAACCACTACTTTGTTCGGGTGCGACGGAATCGGCAGCTTGATTTGCCCAACTGACGTGAGAGGCAAAAAGTAGGGTAGAAGTGGCGAGGGTTGTTAGTTTTGTTTTCCACTGCATGATCTTCTCCTTTTAATATGCAGAGCTAGATTGGCAGCGGAAAGATTAGATAGCCAGTGCGTTGTTAACGAATTGTAATCTTGATTCGAATTTAAGCGATTAAACCGGACAGCGACTGCCAAAGAATACTCGCGCCAATCAGGCTGAATACCACGCCACATAAGCCATCGATGTATACCGTTGCTTCGCTAAGTTTCTTCTGTAGAGCCTTAGTCGAAAGCATCCACGCCAGTAGTGAAAACCAAAACAGAGACAGACCAAACAAGATAATAAGCGCAAAGCCTTTACCTGATAGAGACATGTCGGCAGGCACTAAGCTCGACATCAAGCTAATAAAGAACACCAAAGCTTTTGGGTTGAGAATATTGGTCGCAAACCCTTTCGAAAATGCCTGACGCTTGTTGGTCAGAATCAGATCTTTGGCATTGACGGTATCGTCGTCATCGTCGTGGTTCTGAATGATTTGCCAGGTTGCTTTAAGTGCACCGTAGCCTAAGTACAGCAAGTAGCTACCGCCAGCCAACTGGATAATGGCAAATAGGGTTGGTTGCTGGTGGACTAGGTAACTGATTCCCGTCAGGCTGAGCAACGAATGCAGTAAGATCCCGCAAGATAAACCAAGCGCGATGTACAAGCCTGTTTGTCTGCCGTGGCGTGTCGCATTTTGCACGACTAACGCAAAGTCAGGGCCGGGGCTCATCAAAGCGATGAAATGGATAGAGGCGAGGGTGATCAGTATGGTGACTTCGTTCATGTCAGTTCTCAATAACGTTGCCGCTATTATTAAATAAGTAATCGTATTGAGCGTAGCTTACCGCGATTTGAAATCGAGCAATTGTAAATTATCAACACTTAGTTGATTTGTGAGGGTGGTACGCCGAATGTGGTTTTGAATGCCTTGGAGAAGTGTGCTTGATCATAGAAGCCTACTTGGTGCGCGACTTTAGTACCACAGATCCCAGATTTAATCAGGCGCATGCTCTGTTCCATACGTAAACGGCTCAGCCACGCGTAAGGGGTGATGCCCATTCTGTTCTTAAAGTGGCGTTGGAATTGAGTTGTGGTTAAGCCGCACAGCTCAGACAGTTGTTCCAATCGCACTGGCTGGTCCAAATTCGCCATCAAATAGTCTTTGAGTGTATTAATCGATTGATTACCCAGTTTGATGTCACTCTTCGATCCAAATTTTGCATAACGATCGACAATCGTTGAGAACCCCTCGAATGGTAAGCAATCTTGAGCGAGTTGGCTGATGCTTTGATTGATTAACAGGCCGTGTAAGTTGCGTAATTGTAAAAACGCAGCTTGATCGGAGAGGATCAACTCAGAAAAGCCTAATGTGTGACCATTTTGCTTGGGATCGGCAAGATCTTGAAACCATTGAGGAGAAACTGCAAACACACTGACTTGATAACCTGAATCGAGTTTGGAGTGCCCATCATGCAGCTCATCAGGTGGCATGATAACCACTTGGCCTGCACCGACATGGTGGCTCGCCCCTTTGTAGGCGAACTTTTGCTGCCCTTGGGTAATTAAGCCGATGTGAAAGTCCAAATGATAGTGGCGTTGAAAGGCAAACTCTTGGTATTGAGCTTGGATCAGGCTGATATCTTCTGTTGGGGTAGAGTAGTAGTGGACTTTATCCATGGTACAAAAAAGCTTGGTCAAATAGTCATCAATTCAACCAAGCTTATCTGCGTATTAAGGGATTGTCTTGTAAAAAACGATCAATATCACTGTTTCGCGCGTTTGTTCTTCTTGTTGTTACGCAGGCCATCAAAGCTGAAAATAACCAGTGCCCCCCATATGAAAGCAAAGGTGATTGCTTTATCTGAGGTAAAGGCTTCACCGTAAATCAGAACCGCCAGTAAGAACATCAAGCTTGGACCTATGTACTGGAAAAAACCGAGTGTCGATAGCTTCAAGCGAGTTGCAGCGCCAGTAAAACACAGCAATGGAACCGTGGTGATCACACCGGCAGCAACCAGTAATAGGTTGAGTTGCATCGGGTTCATCGATAAGTTTGAGGTCGGGCTATCGGCAATAAACAGTAAGTAGGTTGCGGCGAGAGGCAGCATCACCAGAGTTTCAATGAACAGACCCGTTTGTGCTTCTAAGCTGACTTTCTTACGCAGCAAGCCATAAAAGCCAAAGCTAAAGGCTAGGGCAATGGCGACGATCGGTACTGAGCCGAAGGCAATTAATTGGATTAATACGCCAATCGCAGCAAGAGCCACAGCAAACCATTGCAGCTTACGTAAGCGTTCGCCGAGGAAGAGCATCCCAAGTAACACGTTAATCAGAGGGTTGATGTAATACCCCAAACTGGCATCGAGCATGTGATTGGAATTCACCGCCCAGATAAAGATCAGCCAGTTAGCACCCACCAAAATAGACGTCGCTACCAAATAGAGCATTTTTGGTTTTGAGGTCAAGGTGTCGCGGACTTTACGCCAGCTGCGGCCAATGTGCAGTAAGAAAGCGAGTAGGAAAAAAGACCATACTACACGGTGGCTGAGGATCTCTAACGGGGAAACGTCACTTAAAGATTTGAAATATATAGGGGCGATACCCCACATTGTGTAAGCGCCGACGGCAAGCAAAACTCCTTGGCGCGTACGTTGTTGTTCTTCCTGTGTCATGCATCTTTCTCTAGCACTGAGTGCTTATTAATAAGATTTATAAGAGAGTTGGTCAGTATAGGAGCGATAACCCTTTTCACCTAACAATTTGCGGTTTAATTCGCCAGCGTTCCCCTCTACAATGTGCGACTTGCTTGCCGAAGATGCTTGCTGATTTCATACCTCGATTAGGAACCACAATGACCGCCACTCTGATTGCTGAGCAAATACCAACTCCCGCGAATGATGCGCAAACCATCTTGCAAGATGTGTTCGGCTATCAAAGCTTTCGCGATGGTCAGCAAGAGGTCATTGATTTGGCCGTTGAAGGCAAAGACAGCTTGGTGATTATGCCAACCGGTGGTGGTAAATCTCTGTGTTACCAAATTCCGGCTTTGGTTCGTGAAGGGCTGACTCTGGTTATCTCACCGCTGATCTCGTTGATGAAAGACCAAGTCGACCAATTGAAGGCCAATGGTGTTGCCGCTGAGTGTATTAACTCTTCAATGCCACGTGACCAATTGCTGAATGTGTTCAATCGTATGAACTCAGGTCAGCTGAAAATGGTGTATGTGTCACCAGAGCGTGTGTTGATGCGTGATTTTATCGAGCGTCTTCAAGGTTTACCGCTTTCGATGATTGCAGTCGATGAAGCGCACTGTATCTCTCAATGGGGTCACGACTTCCGCCCTGAATACGCATCATTAGGTCAGCTTAAACAGTATTTCCCGCATGTGCCTTACATGGCGCTCACAGCAACCGCTGATGATGCGACGCGCAAAGATATTATCTCGCGCTTACAGCTCCTGGACCCGCATACTTACTTAGGCAGCTTTGATCGCCCTAATATTCGCTACAACTTGGTTGAGAAGCACAAACCCGTGTCACAGGTGGTTCGCTACCTAGAAACACAAAAGGGCAATTGCGGCATCATCTACTGTGGTAGCCGTAAGAAAGTGGAGATGGTGACCGAGAAGCTGTGCAATAACGGTATTCGCGCCGCGGGTTATCACGCTGGTATGGACACCGATGAGCGTGCTTACGTTCAAGAAGCCTTTCAACGCGATGATATTCAGATCGTGGTCGCGACTGTGGCTTTCGGTATGGGCATCAACAAACCCAACGTACGTTTCGTGGTGCACTTTGATATCCCACGTAATATCGAGTCTTACTATCAAGAGACAGGCCGTGCAGGTCGTGATGGTTTGCCTGCTGAAGCGATGATGTTGTTTGACCCGGCTGATATGGGTTGGCTGCGTCGTATGCTAGATGAGAAAGAAGAAGGCCCACAGAAACAAGTTGAGATGCACAAGCTGAATGCGATGAGTGCCTTTGCTGAAGCGCAAACGTGTCGTCGTCAGGTTCTGCTTAACTATTTTGGCGAATATCGCGAGAAGCAATGTGGCAACTGCGATATCTGCTTAGATCCACCAAAACACTTTGACGCGACTCAAGAAGCACAGAAGGCGTTGTCTTGTGTGTACCGTGTGAATCAGTCATTTGGTATGGGCTACGTGGTCGAAGTAATGCGAGGCATGCAGAACATCCGTGTCCGCGATAATGGTCACGATAAGCTATCTACCTACGGTATTGGCCGCGATCACAGTCATGATTACTGGATCAGTATCTTCCGTCAGCTGATTCATAAAGGCTTGCTGTTCCAGAACATCACTCGTAACTCAACTTTACAGCTAACAGAAGAAGCCCGCCCGCTGCTGCGCGGTGAGATGTCTTTGGAATTGGCTGTTCCTCGTTTAGATACAGCGGTGCGTAATGCTAAGTCCGATAAGTTAAGCAGCAAGAATTACGATAAGAAGCTGTTTGCGAAACTGCGTAAGCTGCGTAAGTCGATTGCTGATGAAGATGGCTTGCCACCATATGTGGTATTCAGTGACGCGACCTTGATTGATATGGCTGAAATACTACCTACTTCATACGGAGAAATGCTGGCAGTCAACGGTGTCGGTCAACGTAAACTGGATAAGTACGCAGACCCATTCCTAGATCTGATTCAAGAACACATCACCACACACGGCTAGTTTGCAAGAAACGTCTAACTAATAGAAAAAGAATAAGGTTAATAGGGACATGACAACACAAACAGAATTTGGCTTAAGAGAGTATCTGGCTGAGGAAGGGCGTTTATTGATTACGTCTCCAAGTTTTGATTTTGATTCTTATGAAGTGTTAGGTGAAAAGCTGGTGGCATTGCTGTCAGCGTCTGTTGTTGAAAAACAATGGGACGCCGATATGCACTCTTGGTTGATTGATTTTGAAGATTGTCGAATGTTCTTAAAGTCTGAGCATTACAGTGAATCAATTTGGTTTGAGTCGTTAAACGCGGAAGAAAGCCGAGAAGAGTTTGATTATCTCGCGACGCTTTTCAAGCGCGGTTTTTAACTTTAGGCATAGCTTCTAAAGCACAGCTTCTAGCGCTATTCACCAATAAAAGTGAGGATAAACGTTTGCGTTTGTTCTCACCATTGCAGCCAATATTGATTAATGTATAATCGCCCGCCGCTCAATAGAGCAAATTATAGAAACATTTTTAATTCACATTATTGGTAAGAGCTTTCTTGGATTATTCGAAGAAATGACTCGATTTGGGTTCCCTCACCCCCAAACCAAACTAAAAAGGTACAGCATGAGTAACTTTACCCCTGCGCAACAGCGCAAAGCCCTAGCACTATTAGTTTTGTTCCATTTGGTGATTATTGCGTCAAGCAACTATCTGGTTCAGCTACCTTTTACCGTCTTCGGTATGCACACCACTTGGGGTGCTTTCACTTTCCCGTTTATCTTCCTAGCGACCGATCTGACCGTACGCATTTTTGGCGCGCAGCTTGCCCGTAAAATTATTTTCTTAGTGATGTTACCAGCGCTGGCCGTTTCTTATTTCTTGTCAGTGGTGTTCTTTGAAGGTTCATTCCAAGGCTTTAGCCAATTAGGTGAGTTCAACTTGTTTGTTGCTCGTATCGCCGCGGCGAGCTTCATGGCTTATTTACTGGGTCAGATCTTAGATGTGCATGTTTTCAACCGTCTGCGTCAGCTTAAACAGTGGTGGGTTGCCCCAACATGTTCAACGCTATTCGGTAATGCCATTGATACCATCGCTTTCTTTGCGATTGCTTTCTATCAAAGCCCAGATCCATTTATGGCCGAGCATTGGACTGAGATTGCTTTAGTCGATTACGGATTCAAACTTATCATCAGCCTAGGCTTGTTCGTGCCTATGTACGGCGTGCTTCTTAACTACATTGTTAGAAAGCTAACCGCAGTGAACCCTGACTTTAAAGCGACAGGCGTGAACGCTTAAGTTTGAGATTTGTAACACAAAGCATTAATGCAGCGATAAGAAAAAGCCCAAGTTAGTCTATTAACTTGGGCTTTTTTAATTTCTAGCGTCAGATACTAATATCAGAGGCATTTAATATTCAATGGCCAGCCAATATCGGTTTGTCTATTCGACTCGATCTCTAGCTCTGCAGCGGTCAGCGGATTGTCAGCTAACCATTGCTTAGAAAGCGTTAGGGTTAGATTGTTGTCATTCGTCGTCAGTTTGAACTCAGGCTCTAGCGCTGGGTTACGACGGTGGGTCAGCAAAATAGCTAAACGCAGAATACGTAAAATACGCTTGCTACTGGTTCCTGAGATAGCGTGTTGCTCTGGTAATGAGGTTAACTGTTCACGGTAGCGACGAGTTAACTCACCCAAGTAGTGCTTTTGCGCTCGAGTAAAGCCAGGTAGGTCTAAGTTCTGCAGCAGATAAGCGCTGTGCTCACCGCCTTTTTTGAAATCGATGGTTAAACCAATCTCGTGAAGCTTAGCTGCCGTTTGCAATAGCACACCAGCTTGAGGTTCTGAAACCCACGCTTCGGCGCCCGCTTGGTCTAGCAGCGTTTGTGCGACTACTGCTACTTGTTCACCGTAGCTTACGTCCATTTGGTAGCGTGATTGAACACTCTTAATGGTACGCGCTCGGATATCTTCTTGGCGTAGCTCATCAACCATCTCGTAGGCTAGGCCTTCACGGAGTGCGCCGCCTGCGAGTGTCATTGAATCTATTTCAAGCAGCTCAAAAATAGCAATAAGAATAGAAAGGCCACTCGGGAACACTAATGCGCGTTCAAGGGTAAGTCCTTCGATTTCTAGCTCTTCCAAGCGCTCAGTAATCATCGCTTGTTTCTGTAGACGCTTAAGTTTGGCATGAGTAATCACTTCATCCATGCCTTGCGCCAACATGATCTCTTGCAGTGCTTGAACGGTACCGCTGGCGCCCACACACACATCCCATCCGATATCAGTGTAGCTATCTAGGATAGGAGCCAACGTCGACTTCGCCGCTTCAATGGCGTTGTTAAAGTTGGTAGCGGTTAATTGGCGGTTTTTAAAGTGGCGCTCAAGCCAAGTAACACAGCCCATCTTTAGGCTGGTTAGGGCTTTCGCTGAGAAGCCTTCACCAATGATCATCTCGGTGCTTGCGCCACCAATATCAACAACCAGTCGGCGGCCGCTGCCACCAGAAGTGTGTGCTACGCCTTTATAGATAGTCGCAGCTTCTTCTTCTCCGGAGATAACATTGATGTCGTAACCAAGGATCTGGTTCGCTTTCTCTAGAAATATATCCACATTGATAGCAGTACGTAGGGTCGCTGTACCGACAATGCGGATATTTTCTTTCGGAATATCTTGAAGTCGCTCTGCAAAGAGACTCAAACAGTCCCAACCGCGCTGCATGGCTTCTGTACTAAGCGCATTATTTTCATCTAAGCCTGCAGCTAAACGCACTTTGCGCTTAATTTTAGCCATGGTTTGTACGCTGCCATCGATATGACGCACAACGAGCATATGAAAACTGTTCGACCCGAGGTCGATTGCAGCGTAAAGCGGGGGTGACACTGTTTGACTCATAAGCGACTAAGCTTCCTTGTTATGACGCGGTTGGCGTGGGCGACGGTTCTGGTTTGGTTTACGGTTCCCGTTGCGTGGGCCATTGTTGTTTGAGCGGCGTTGTTGCGGGTTACGTGTACGTAAGCGCAATGGTGCTGGTAGATCTTCTAGCAGTGCAGAAGCATCGTAGTCAGACACAGGGATCGCGTGCTCAATGTATTCTTCGATTGGTGGCAAGTTGATTGCGTAATCTTCACAAGCAAAGCTGATCGAGTGACCACTTGCACCAGCACGACCTGTACGGCCGATACGGTGAACGTAATCTTCACAGTCATCAGGTAGGTCGAAGTTGAATACGTGTGTTACTTGAGGAATGTGTAGACCACGTGCTGCAACGTCGGTTGCGACAAGCAGGTCAACATCACCTTTAGTGAATTGCTCAAGAATCTTTTCACGTTTCTTCTGAGGAACATCGCCAGTTAGCAGGCCAACACGGTGACCATCTGCAGCTAGGTGACCCCAAACAGACTCACATTTGTGCTTAGTGTTAGCGAAGATGATAGCGCGCTCTGGCCACTCTTCTTCAACTAGAGTCTGCAGCAGTGCCATTTTGTGTTCGTTTGATGGGTAGAACAGCTCTTCCTGAATGCGGTGACCTGTTTTACGCTCTGGCTCAACAACAACATGCTCTGGGTTGTGCATGTGTTCGAACGCTAGCTCTTGTACGCGGTAAGACAATGTCGCAGAGAACAGCATGTTCAGGCGATCTTTTGGCTCAGGCATACGGCGGAACAAGAAGCGGATGTCTTTGATGAAACCAAGATCGAACATGCGATCAGCTTCGTCAAGAACAACAGCTTGAATGTGGTTAAGGTTAAATACCTTCTGCTTGTAGAAATCGATGATGCGGCCAGTCGTACCAATTAAGATATCTGCGCCTTCTTCGATTTTACCTAGTTGCTTGTCGTAGCTTTCGCCACCGTAAGCAAGTGCTGCCTTGATACCTGTGCTTTCAACCAGAGAGTCAGCATCGTTGTAGATCTGAATCGCGAGTTCACGCGTTGGTGCCATAATAATCGCACGTGGCTGGTTAGGCTTACGCCCTTCATGCTCAGATGTTTTTAGCAGGTGGTTAAAAGTAGCAGTAAGAAACGCAAGCGTTTTACCAGTACCCGTTTGGGCCTGGCCTGCAATGTCTTGGCCGGTGAGCAGTACCGGGAGCGCCAAGGCTTGGATAGGGGTACAATAATCGAACCCTTTTTTCTCCAATCCTTCAATGACTTGCGGAAGTAAATCCAAGTCGGCGAACTTTTGCTCTGTGATATGCGTCTTTTTCATTGCTATAGAATATCAGCTTAAGCTTGCAATACGAAAGTAAATACATTCCAATAGGGCATCTATTTACTGGTTATCATCCAACCAGTTCTAAAAAATACATTGGAGTGGAAGATGAGTGATAAGATTTTGCAGCTAACTGATGACGGTTTTGATAACGATGTAATCAATGCTGCAGGCCCTGTTCTTGTTGATTTTTGGGCAGAATGGTGTGGTCCATGTAAAATGATTGCGCCGATTCTTGATGAAATCGCAGACGAGTACGAAGGCAAGCTCACAATCGGTAAATTAAATATCGACCAAAATGCTGGTACTCCACCAAAGTTTGGTATTCGCGGTATTCCAACGCTACTTCTTTTCAAAGATGGCGGCGTAGCAGCGACTAAAGTTGGTGCATTATCTAAAACTCAACTTAAAGAGTTCTTAGACGCTAACCTTTAATCAGGTCAGCATTTGAAAAGAAACCGTGCAGTTAACAAATGCGCGGTTTTGTTTTTTCTAAGCTATGGACTAGTCTTAGTTTTAGTGCTAATTTATCGCACGTTAATTGAACGAATTTCTCTTCTTGGTCGATCCTGTGACCAAATCCTTCTTAACTTAAGAAAACAGATCCTATTTTGACTAAACAAACTTCCACCACTATGAATCTTACTGAACTGAAGAACAGACCTGTGTCTGAGCTTGTTAAACTTAGCGAAAGCTTAGGTCTTGAAAATCAAGCTCGCCTAAGAAAACAAGACATTATCTTCTCCATCCTTAAAGCGCATGCAAAAAGTGGTGAAGACATCTTTGGTGATGGTGTTCTAGAAATTCTTCAAGACGGTTTTGGTTTCCTACGTAGCGCCGACAGTTCATACCTGGCTGGCCCAGATGATATCTACGTATCACCAAGCCAAATTCGTCGTTTTAACCTACGTACAGGTGACTCTATTGGCGGTAAAATCCGTCCACCTAAAGACGGTGAGCGTTACTTTGCACTGCTTAAAGTAAACACGGTTAACTACGACAAGCCAGACAACGCACGTAACAAGATTCTTTTCGAAAACCTTACTCCTCTTCACGCTAACGAACGTATGGTGATGGAAGCGGGTAATGGTGCGACTGAAGATATTACGGCTCGTATTCTTGACCTTGCATCTCCAATTGGTAAAGGTCAGCGTGGTCTGATTGTTGCTCCGCCTAAAGCGGGTAAGACAATGCTTCTGCAAAACATTGCTCAAAGCATTGCACGTAACCATCCTGAGTGTGAACTAATGGTTCTACTTATCGATGAGCGTCCAGAAGAAGTAACAGAAATGCAGCGTCTAGTTAAAGGCGAAGTAGTTGCTTCAACATTCGATGAGCCAGCATCTCGCCACGTACAAGTTGCAGAAATGGTTATCGAGAAAGCGAAGCGCCTTGTTGAACACAAGAAAGATGTAGTTATCCTACTGGATTCTATTACTCGTCTAGCTCGTGCTTACAACACTGTGATTCCTTCATCAGGTAAAGTTCTTACTGGTGGTGTTGATGCGAATGCTCTACATCGTCCAAAGCGTTTCTTCGGTGCGGCACGTAACGTAGAAGAAGGCGGTAGCTTAACGATCATCGCAACAGCACTGGTTGATACTGGTTCTAAGATGGATGAAGTTATCTACGAAGAATTCAAAGGTACAGGTAACATGGAACTGCACCTTAACCGTAAGATTGCTGAAAAACGCGTATTCCCAGCGATTGATTTCAACCGCTCTGGTACTCGTCGTGAAGAGCTTCTTACCAAGAACGATGAACTACAGAAGATGTGGATCCTGCGTAAGATTGTTCACCCAATGGGCGAAATCGACGCAATGGAATTCCTTATCGACAAGCTAGCAATGACGAAAACGAACGATGAGTTCTTTGACGCAATGCGTCGTCAGTAATATTGATTAGCTGATCGTATTTAATAAGCGCTGCCCTCGGGTGGCGCTTTTTATTTGCATTTTGTAGCGCCAGCTTGCAGAATGAGCAAAAGTGTTACAAGGACGTTAAAATGCAACATGGACTGTTGTCATCATTACTCCTGTCTACTTCACTGTTATTTTCACCGGTTGGTATGAGCTATGCCACCGAGATGTCTCCACTTACAGTAGAGTCTTGGCTTGAGAATGATCAAGTAAAACTGAAAACTGCTGAACTACTCGAGCTTGTCGTACGTGACGAAGTCAATTCGCTACGCTTTGCGCTTGAGCGCCTGACATTTCCCCAGCAAGAGGTGGCTCGCTACCAACTTTTGAAGAAGCTTGAACAGCAAAAAATCGTACTCACACCCAAGATGTCTATCTTCATTGAGCAGCAACTTGCTATCACGCCCACTTATCAAGTCTTAGAGCGTGGAGATGGCTATGAGTTTACGGTACCTGCCTTTAATTACCCTTCAATTGCTAATCGCCTTATTAAACAATGGCGTCAAGATCAGAAGACATTGGTGTTTGTGTTAGATGCAGAGAAACAGGAACTCGACCTAAAAGAGTGGTTATCTGGATCTGAACATCAAGTTCAAACGCGAGAAGCATTGCTCATTAGAGAGCTAGACAGTTTGTCTCCTGAAGCGGTTGATTACCTAACTAAGCAACTCACTGCATCTTCTATTGTTAGCTGGTTACCTTCTACTGAGGTGGTGGTTCGATTAGCGCAAGTGAGCGAAGACCCAGAGGTCTACAAAATTCTATGGCGAATGAAGGCCGATTATCATAGCCAAGCTGAGCTAGTCCGCCTTGCTGAAACCAAACAAACGTTCGCGCTTGAACAGGTTATGGCAGCGACTAAGAACCCGCGCTTGAAAGATGAAGCGATTACTTTGCTTACCAAGGTTAACCCATTATCAGAAGAGGTGAAGTTGTTCCTTGTCTCTAGGATGGCGATTGCTGATGAAGCGCCTTTAGTCGCGCGTGAACTCGCCAAACAAGGTCATACGCGATGGTTGCAAGATCTCGTCAATGATAACCCTCAGGTGAAGAGCTCTTTGATCGAGCAAGCATTACCGTAAAGTGGATTTTGCCTCTCAATAACCACACTAAAAAGGGGGATCTCAGCGTCACCCTTTTTGATATACTGAGCGCAGAATAATCAGCATGTAGAAGTCCTATGAGTTTTAAAGATTTACGTGATTTTATCGACCATCTTGAAAGTATTGGTCAGTTGAAACGCATTTCTCACCCAGTCGATCCAGACTATGAAATGACCGAGATTAGCGACCGTACTCTACGTGCTGGTGGCCCGGCTCTTTTGTTTGAAAACCCAATAGGCTATGACATACCTGTTTTAACCAATCTATTTGGTACACCTAATCGTGTGGCTATTGGTATGGGTCGTCAGGAAGTGAAAGAACTGCGTGAAGTGGGTAAGTTGTTAGCTTATCTAAAGGAACCTGAGCCACCAAAAGGCTTTAAAGATGCTCTTGATAAACTGCCGGTGTTTAAGCAAGTCTTAAATATGCCAGCTAAACGTCTTCGTAAAGCGGCATGCCAACAAGTGATATGGCAGGGTGATGACGTCGACCTAGATAAAATCCCCGTGATGAGCTGTTGGGCCGACGATGTCGCGCCATTGCTAACATGGGGATTAACGGTTACTCGCGGTCCTAATAAGAAACGCCAAAACTTAGGCATCTATCGCCAGCAAAAAATCGGCAAGAATAAAGTCATTATGCGTTGGTTAGCCCACCGTGGCGGAGCGCTTGATCTGCGTGATTGGATGGAAACTAACCCAGGTAAACCATTCCCAGTTTCTGTAGCGTTTGGAGCAGACCCTGCCACTATTCTTGGTGCGGTTACGCCAGTGCCGGATACTTTATCGGAATACGCGTTTGCAGGCTTACTACGCGGTAGTAAAACTGAGGTTGTTAAATCAATCAGCAATGATTTAGACGTTCCTGCAAGTGCGGAAATCGTGATGGAAGGTTACATCGACCCGAATGAGTTCGCGGACGAAGGGCCTTACGGAGATCATACTGGTTACTACAACGAGAAAGAAAAGCACCATGTGTTCACTGTTACTCATGTAACCATGCGCGAAAACCCTATCTATCACAGCACCTATACTGGCCGTCCACCTGATGAGCCTGCGGTATTGGGTGTTGCGTTAAATGAAGTGTTTGTTCCTATTCTTCAAAAGCAGTTCCCAGAGATTGAAGATTTCTATCTACCGCCTGAAGGTTGTTCATACCGAATGGCAGTAGTAACCATGAAGAAGCAATACCCAGGTCACGCTAAGCGAGTGATGATGGGTGTATGGTCTTTCTTACGCCAATTCATGTACACCAAGTTTGTATTGGTGTGCGATGAAGATGTAAATGCACGAGACTGGTCTCAAGTGACCGCTGCTATGTGTGAACATATGGATCCGTCACGCGATAGCTTGATGATAGAGCACACGCCAATCGATTCATTGGATTTTGCATCACCCGTGGTTGGGTTAGGTTCTAAGATGGGTCTAGATATTACTAAGAAGTGGGACGCAGAGTTAGCGTTATCGCCAGATGTCCAAACAGCACCTGTAAATAGTGAACATATTGAGGGTAGCTTGGCTGAGTTAACCAAGGTTCATCCTGAAATTATTGATGTTCACCTGCAAAACGACAATGCCAGCATGGTTGTGGTGTCTATTGATAAGCAAGCTGCCGGTAATGGTAAGAAAATCATGGAAGCGGTTTGGTCTCAATTTGATGAGAACAAGTTTGTTATCGTGTGTGATGGCGATGTCAATGTGAGTGATTGGAATGACATCATTTGGGCTGTAACGACAAGAATGGATCCGGCGAGAGATACGTTATTCCTGCAGAACGAAACTGGACACTCAAAAATGGGTCTCGATGCGACCAATAAGTGGGAAGGTGAATGCCTGCGTGAGTGGGGTGTACCAATCACAAAAGATCCTGATGTTGTGAAAAAGATTGATAGCATCTGGGAACAGCTAGGAATTTCATGAGCTACCAAGTAGTCTTATACCCAGAAAACATCAGTTTCACAGTAGAAAAAGGGCAAACGGTCTTGGATGCTGCGCTCAACAGCGATATCTATTTCCCAAACCGTTGCCAAGTTGGCGCATGCGCAATGTGTATGTGCAAAAAATTAGAAGGGCAAGTGAGTTACCACCTTGAACCCATGCTCACAGAGAAAGAGCAGCAACAAGGCTGGATTTTTGCTTGCCAAGCATTTGCAGAAAGTAATTTAGTTCTAACCTTTGCCGATTAAGGGTTAGTAAGAGGAAGAACATGACTATTAAATGTAAAGTGAAGTCTATCGAGCCTTTGGCTTGTAATACTTACCAAATCCTACTTCACCCAGAAACACCGGTCGCTTTTAAAGCGGGCCAGTACCTGATGGTTGAAATGGGCGAGAAAGATAAGCGCCCATTCTCTATCGCAAGTAGCCCTTGCCGCCACGAAGGTGAGCTTGAGCTGCACATTGGTGCTGCCGAGCACAACGCTTACGCACTAGAAGTGGTTGAAGCGATGAAGAAGGCACAAGCTGAAGATGGCGATATTGCGATTGATGCTCCACACGGAGATGCTTGGATCAAAGAAGAAAGCGATCGCCCTCTATTACTTATTGCTGGTGGCACGGGTTTCAGCTACGTGCGCTCTATTCTTGATCACTGCATCGCGCAAAATAGCTCGAAAGAGATCTACCTATACTGGGGCGCAAAAGATGAGTGCCAGTTATATGCTAAAGAAGAGTTGGTTGGCATTGCAGAAAAGCATAGCAATGTGCACTTTGTACCGGTAGTAGAAGAAGCACCGGAAGTTTGGCATGGCCAAACAGGTAATGTGCTTGAGGCTGTTATGCAAAGTTTCGAATCATTAGCTGATTTCGATATCTATATTGCAGGTCGTTTTGAAATGGCGGGCGCTGCAAGAGACCTATTTACTCAGAATAAAGAAGCAAAGCGTGACCATATGTACGCTGATGCTTACGCATTTATCTAACAATACCCTTAGATTTTGAGCAAAAAGAGAGCAGAAATGCTCTCTTTTTTACGTTTAGGTGAACTATTAGGCAGTTAACCCCTATTTATTCATTTTTCATGAAAAAGTAGTTGCTAAGCTGAGAGGGTTCCCTATAATGCGACACCACTGAGACGGCAGACGCCACAAGGCTTCAGCAAGAATCAGTAAGACGGAAAGCGACAAAAAATTAATTTTCAAAAAGTGTTTGACACTGAATGTTAATTCGCTAGAATGGCCGTCCACTTCGAGAGGCTCCTTACTTAAAAGGAACGCTCAAGAAGTTAAGCTCTTTAACAATTTAA
>NZ_JBFRTQ010000080.1:0-43906 GCF_041474195.1 Vibrio sp. 10N.222.52.C3
CATACTAAAGACCACATAAACAGCATAGAAATGGAGTCAAAAAGGCGATAAGAAGAAAGTAGAAGGAAGATCGGAGAAGTGAGATTACTAAGGAAAAGGCACCAAATAAAGAAAGCGCCGGCAATTGCCAGCGCATAAATATCTATTTATAGGTCATTCAAACCAAGCACATCCGTCATGGTATAAAAGCCTGCTGGTTTATCATTTAACCAAACCGCGGCCTTGATTGCGCCATTAGCAAAGGTCATTCGATCAGTGGCTTTATGGGTAATTTCCACTCGTTCACCGATATCAGCAAACATAGCGGTGTGTTCACCAATAATGTCACCGGCACGAATCGTCGCGAAACCAATCTCATCTTTAGTGCGCTCGCCAGTAATACCCTCGCGTGACCATACAGCTACATCGTTCAGCTCGTTGCCCATAGCACCCGCAATAGCTTCGCCCATACCAATCGCAGTACCTGACGGTGCATCGACTTTATGACGGTGATGAGCCTCAACGATCTCGACATCACAGTAATCGCCCATCACTTTAGCGGCCTTCTCTAGCAGCTTAAAGACCAGGTTCACACCAACGCTGTAGTTAGGTGCCATTACGATAGCCATCTCTTTTGAAGCAGCATCAATCACCTGCTTCTCTTCTTCAGAGAAGCCCGTTGTACCGATGATCAGTTTTTTACCGTGACGTTTACAAAGTTCAATATTCGCTAATGTGCTAACAGGGGCAGTAAAATCGACAATCACATCAAACTCTTCGATGGCTTTAGACAAATCATCGACTAAAGCAACATCAAAACGACCTTCACCGCATAACTCGCCGACATCTACGCCGACCAAAGATGACTCTGGACGCTCTGAACCAGCTCCAACACTTGCTTCTGAATTATGATGAGCGGCTTTCACCAAGTTGCGGCCCATGCGGCCCGCTGCTCCTGCAATTGCAATTCTTACCACTGCGAATATCTCCATTGTTTTGGTTACCGTTGCCACTTATCTCTTGCAGCAACGTTCAATCGATTAATCTCTTTAAACTAACAACAATCTCAAACTCAGGCTAGCAATTACGAAAACTCTTTTATTACTCGCTCTAAAATTGGCACATTTGCCTCTGGGAAGGCGTATTGATTCAATGATTCTAGGCTTACCCATTCACCTTGTTGACCTTCTTTGCCATAAGGCTGCTCTTCAAAATCAGTCACGAGAATGAAATCGAACTTAAGTGACTTATCCGTGTAATCAAATTCAAGGTGCTCAAACAGAGACTGCTCTGTCACCTTGATGCCAATCTCTTCATCAAGCTCGCGAGTCATCGCTTGCTCAATGGTTTCACCCTCTTCAACCTTGCCACCTGGAAATTCCCAGAAACCGCCTTTGTGTTTGTCGTCTGGACGTTTAGTGATAAATACCTGTGACTTATCTTGGTTGAAGATAATGCCCGCTACAATGTGGATTCTTTTCATATGATGGTGTTCCTTAATAAAACGTGAACTCACATAGTCCCTGAATACGTCATCCTCAAGAAGGAGGACCGACTGAGCTGGGGAGCTAAAACAACGTGAGCCTAACTAAACGAGATTCCCTACTACGCTCGTTCTCGCTATAGGGAATGGCGACTTCCTTGCGTAACAAAGTAAGCCATGAAATTTACATACAAAAAGAGCCGCCTAAGCGACTCTTTATATTCTATTTGTCAGTTTTATGAAGCTAAGTTGTAGTGTATGAGAGCAAGGCGGTGGCACGGAGCTTACGACTGTAAGTGAGTACCACCAACGCAGCTATCATGCGCTACAGCAACGATTCATTAAACTTACGCGATTTTACCGTGACACTGCTTGTACTTCTTACCGCTACCACATGGGCATGGCTCGTTACGGCCAACTTTACGCTCGTCACGCACTACCGTTTGTGGAGATGCCGCTTCAGCTTCATCGTCAGCTAGCTGGTTTTCAGCTGTTGCATGTTGCGCTTGTGCACGACGCGCCGCTTCTTCAGCTTGAGCTTGACGTTGAGCTTCCATCTTTTCAACTTCTTCTTGTTGCTGAACGCGCACTTTAGAAAGGATGGTAACAACGTCTGTTTTCAGTACATCTAGTAGGCCTTCAAACAGTTCAAACGACTCGCGCTTGTACTCTTGTTTCGGGTTCTTCTGAGCATAACCACGTAAGTGGATACCTTGACGAAGGTGATCCATCGCAGCCAAGTGCTCTTTCCAAAGGCCGTCTAGCGTTTGTAACATCACAGATTTCTCGAAGTTACGCAGTACTTGAGCACCAACCACTTCTTCTTTCTGTTTGTACGAATCAACCGCCATAGCAAGAATACGCTCACGCAATGCTTCTTCATAAAGCTTGTCGTCTTCGTCTAACCAACCTTGAATATCAAAGTCTAGATCGAAGTCATTCTTCAGACGATCTTGCAGACCCGCGATATCCCACATATCTTCAAGAGACTGAGGTGCGATGTATTCATCAATCACTGATGCCAATACATCTTCACGGTTGTGTTCGATCATCTCGCTGATATCGTCAGAGCTCATCAGTTCATCACGAAGCTCATAAACCACTTTACGTTGGTCATTGGCTACATCATCGTACTCAAGAAGCTGCTTACGAATATCGAAGTTACGACCTTCAACTTTACGTTGTGCTTTTTCAATTGAGCGAGAAAGCATCTTAGATTCGATCGCTTCGCCTTCATCCATACCACTTTGGATAAGACCAGCCATACGATCCGATGTGAAGATACGTAGCAGAGAATCTTCCATTGATAGGTAGAAACGAGAAGAACCCGCATCACCTTGACGACCAGAACGACCACGTAGCTGGTTGTCGATACGGCGAGATTCATGACGCTCAGTACCAATGATGTGCAGACCACCTGACTCAAGCACTTTATCGTGGATTACTCTCCAGTCAGCTTTGATCTTCTCGATCTGCTCTTTGGTTGGATTCTCTAGCTTCTCAACTTGTGCCTGCCAGCTACCACCTAATACGATATCGGTACCACGACCAGCCATGTTAGTTGCGATAGTTACCGCACTCGGCATACCAGCTTGTGCAACGATCTCTGCTTCCATTTCGTGGAATTTAGCATTTAGAACGCTGTGCTTAATTTTTGCTTTTTTCAGTGCGTTAGACAGTAGTTCAGACTTCTCGATAGAAACCGTACCAACCAATGATGGCTGACCAGCAGCTACACGGTCTTTGATGTCTTCAATGATCGCATTGAACTTGTCTTCTTCGGTACGATAAACCACATCTGGCATATCGTTACGGACCATAGGCTTGTTGGTTGGGATAACCACTGTTTCTAGGCCGTAGATAGACTGAAATTCGAAAGCTTCTGTATCGGCTGTACCTGTCATACCTGACAGTTTTTCGTATAGACGGAAGAAGTTCTGGAATGTAATCGATGCTAGCGTCTGGTTTTCATTCTGAATCTTCACACCTTCTTTAGCTTCAACAGCTTGGTGTAAACCTTCAGACCAACGACGACCTGGCATAGTACGACCAGTATGTTCATCAACGATAACCACTTCGCCTTCTTCAGTAACGATGTAGTCGACGTCTTTCTCAAACAGTACGTGTGCACGCAGCGCTGCATTAACATGGTGCAATAGGCTGATATTAGTTGGAGAGTAAAGCGTGTCACCCTCTTCCATCAGGCCGTTTTTGACCATTAGCTCTTCTACAAATTCTTGACCGTTTTCAGTCAGGTGAACCTGTTTCGATTTCTCGTCCATGGTGTAGTGACCTTCACCACGGTACTCTTCAGAATCTTCTTTATCTTGGCGCTCAAGGTTAGGGATCAACGTGTTAATACGCGTGTAAAGATCTGAACTATCTTCAGCTGGGCCAGAGATAATAAGTGGAGTACGAGCTTCATCGATTAAGATTGAGTCAACCTCATCGACAACAGCAAAGAAGCGCTCACGTTGAACACGATCTTCAGCACGGAAAGCCATGTTGTCACGTAGGTAATCGAAGCCAAACTCGTTGTTTGTTCCGTATAGGATATCCGCTTGGTACGCTTCTTTCTTCTCTGGTGGAGCCATGTTTGGCACGTTTACGCCAACAGTCATACCAAGGAATTCAAATAATGGGCGGTTTGTTTCCGCATCACGCTTCGCTAGGTAGTCGTTCACCGTTACTACGTGAACACCTTTGCTAGGTAGGGCGTTAAGATAAGCTGGTAGGGTTGCTGTAAGAGTCTTACCTTCACCAGTACGCATTTCTGCAATTTGGCCAGCATTTAGAACCATGCCACCAATCATTTGCACGTCAAAGTGACGCATGCCGTAAACACGCTTAGACGCTTCACGTACCGTAGCAAATGCTTCAGGTAGAAGTTGGTCTAGCGATTCACCTTTATCTAAGCGCTCACGAAATTCAACCGTTTTTGCTTTTAGTTCTTCGTCTGAAAGTGCTTCAAACGTTGGTTCGAAGTTATTAATTTCTTTTACAATTTTTCTAAGGCGGCGCAGTGTTCTGTCATTGCGACTGCCAATTACCTTTGTCAGCAGCTTAGTAATCATGTGCTTGGAATCTCTTAGTTCTCAGATCGTCCGCGATCTATTTTAAATGCCGTCAGTGTCTCTACTAGCTATGAACTAGTCTTCAGTTACTAACCAAGGATACTGAGATAAATCTAGTATCTTTGATATTGTACTTGAGAGTAGAGTTTTCAAGGCTTGAGTTAAAATTAATGCCCTTTAGTGTAAGTAATTTTCACACCAACAACCATTTATAACCCCATTTGTTTGATGTGCTTGGAACTTTTCTTTCTAATTGCTGATGGATTAGCCAGACTGCAGCTCATTGGGAGACAACTTTCGGATGTTGACGACACTGTATCTGGAAAATAGATACAAAAAAACCAGGTCAATGACCTGGTTTTCGAAATCTTATATTGCTGTAAACAACAATTACGCTAGAACCATTCCTGGTTCAGCAAATGCAACAGGAGAGCCTACTTCTTCTTCGAATGTTGCCCATTCCCAAGCTTCTGCGTCAGCAAGTACTGCACGTAGTAGTTGGTTGTTTAGGCCGTGACCTGATTTGTATGCACGAAACTCACCAATAATAGCGTGTCCACACATGTACAAGTCACCAATCGCATCTAGTACTTTATGAGTTACGAACTCATTGTCAAAACGTAGACCTTCTTCATTAAGAATTCGGTATTCGTCCAGTACGATAGCATTATCAAAGCTACCGCCAAGTACTAGATTTTGGGATTGTAGATACTCAATATCACGCATGAAACCGAAAGTACGAGCGCGAGAAATTTCTTTCACAAAACCTTGTGAAGAGAAATCAAACAACAAACGTTGCTCATCAGATTCAATAGCGGGATGGTTAAAGTCGATCTCAAAGTCCATGCGGAAGCCGTTAAATGGGACGAATTCTGCCCACTTATCGCCATCTTCAAAACGGATAGGCTTTTTGATTCGAATAAAACGCTTCGCTGCATTCAGTGTTTCTACACCTGCTTGCTGTAGCAAATATACAAATGGGCTTGCGCTACCATCCATAATTGGGATCTCTGGTGCATCAACCTCAACAATAATGTTGTCGATACCCATACCCGCTAAAGCTGCGTTAAGGTGTTCCACTGTAGAAATACGTACGCCTTCGTCGTTAACAAGAGCAGTACATAACATAGTGTCACGAACTGATGCTGGATCAGCTGGGAAATCTACAGGTGGATTTACATCAGTACGACGATAAACAATACCTGTATTTGCAGCTGCCGGGCGAAGAGTAAGTGTGACTTTACGACCAGAGTGGAGACCCACACCAGTTGTTTTCACAATTTCTTTCAGAGTACGTTGTCTGATCATCTGCTTGCCTCGTTATCAGTGCTACAAATCACGGTCAGTATTTACCGACCGCGAATTTTACCATTAATTCGACGATAGTCAAATTTTGGGTATTTGTTAATCAGCCTGACGTCGTAAGAATGCTGGAATATCTAAGTATCCACTCTCTTTCTCAGCTTTAGGTGCAGCACTCTGGCTAGCGCCTGTACCTGAAGAAACAGGTGACGTTGTTGGCTGTGGCTTAACTTGAGGTTTAACCTCAGTTTTCTCTTGCAATGGCTGTGCCATTTTCTCTTCCACTTTTGGTGCAGTTTGAGCCGCTACCTGTGGTTGAGGAGTTGGTGCAACCTTAGCTTTACCACCAGCAACTAATGTAATGTCTGGTTTTTTCTCTGTGCCGATACCTGTTGCTACAACAGTTACACGGATTTCATCCGTCATATCAGGGTCTAGAGAAGTACCAATCACAACTGTTGCGTTATCAGATGCGAATGCCTTAACTGTATTACCTACTGTTTCGAATTCATCTAGACGCATATCTAGGCCTGCTGTGATGTTCACAAGAACGCCACGTGCGCCAGCTAGGTCGATGTCTTCTAGTAGTGGGCTAGAAATTGCCGTTTCAGCAGCTTCTTCAGCACGGTCTTCACCTTTTGCGATACCGCTACCCATCATTGCATGACCCATCTCAGACATTACGGTGCGAACATCCGCGAAATCGACGTTAATCATACCAGGGCGAGTAATTAGCTCAGCGATACCTTGTACAGCGTTTTTAAGTACATCATTTGCACTTGCGAAAGCTTCTAGCAGAGTTACGCCGCGGCCAAGTACTTTAAGTAGCTTTTCATTTGGAATCGTAATTAATGAATCCACATGTTTAGAAAGCTCTTCAATACCTTGCTCAGCAAACGCTAAACGCTTTTTGCCTTCAAAGCTAAATGGCTTAGTTACAACAGCAACCGTCAGCACACCCAACTCTTTCGCAACTTCAGCAATAACTGGAGCAGCACCTGTACCAGTCCCACCGCCCATACCAGCTGCGATAAATACCATATCGGCGCCAGTTAGAACTTCTTTAATTCTTTCTCGATCTTCGAGAGCTGCATCACGGCCTACTTGTGGGTTTGCACCAGCGCCCAAACCTTTAGTGATATCACCACCAATTTGGATCACGCTGCTCACGCTTGTTTTACGAAGTGCTTGTGCATCAGTGTTAACACTGATGAATTCTACGCCTTCGATTGATTCACGTACCATGTGCTCAACAGCGTTACCGCCACCGCCACCAACTCCAACGACTTTAATTACTGCATCGTCAGACATTTCCATCATCGGTTCAAACATGTGTTATCTCCGTTTTTTCCTGCAACTCAGGTTAAAACTCTTTTTGTATCCAATTACGCAATTTGCCAAATAAACCAGACATAGAAGGTGCTGAACGCTTAGGTTCGCTGTAATCACCTTCATCACTGATCTGACAATCTCTTGCGTAATGAAGTAAACCAACCGCCGTAGAATGATACGGCTCTTTAACATAGTCAGTTAAGCCACTAACTTCTAACGGCTTACCAACTCGAACTTGATTGCGGAAAACACGTTCCGCACACTCTACCAATCCGTCAATTTGTGCCGCTCCACCAGTGAGAACGACGCCAGCTGCAAGGTGGTGTTTAATACCTTCATCTCGTAGCTGTAATTGAACCGTATCAATAGTTTGGTTAACGAGACCCATAAGTTCAGTGTAACGTGGTTCAATCACTTCCGACAAAGTTTGTCGTTGCAAACTTCTCGATGGGCGACCACCAACACTTGGGACGTTAACAGAGTCATCCTTGCTTACGAGTTCACTCAGAGCGCAACCATGGTTTACTTTTATCTCTTCAGCATCGCTCACTGGCGTGCCGAAAGCGAAGGCAATATCACTGGTTACTGCATTTCCTGCGTAGGAAAAGACTTCTGTGTGTCGAAGTGCGCCGCCAGTCCAAATGGAAATATCCATTGTACCCGCACCGATATCGACAACACATACTCCAAGCTCTCTCTCGTCTTCAGTAATTACCGCATTGCTTGAGGCAAGTCCTGAAAACACGATTTGTTCTACTGTGAGACCACATCGTTCAACAGCTTTAATAATGTTTCTCGCCATGTCGCTATGGCAAGAAATTAGGTGAACACTGACTTCCATTCGAACACCAGATAAGCCAAGTGGGTTCTTAATCCCTTCTTGATAATCAATGGTAAATTCTTGTGGGATCACGTGCAGAATTCTCTGCTCATCACCTATTTTAATTGATTTCGCGGTATGGATCGCTCGATCCATATCGTCTTGAGACACCTCTTCATCAGAGATAGTGCCCATGCCTTTTTCAATTCGGCTTGCGATATGTTTACCCGATAGCGAGATAAATACATTGCTGATTTGGCATTCCGCCATCAACTCTGCTTGATCAATAGCTCGCTGAACCGACTTAACTACCGACTCTAGGTCGTTTACACCACCTTTATCCATACCTCTGGATGGGCTTTGCCCTGAACCAATGATATTGATTTGACCATCAGGCAATATTTCACCAACTAGAGCTGATATGGTCGCAGTGCCTATATCAAGACCAACGATTATGTTGTCATCTGCGGTCTTAGTCATCTGTGCTCTCTTCTAACTCTTGCTCTGGAAACCAGCCTACAGCGGCTCCCGTATCATACCTGAGGTCGATGTAGCTCACTTGATTCGCTTTACTACCAAGTTCGTTGTAAAGCGAAATGAAGCGTTCAACACGCTCATCTAAAGAATCTTTACCTAGTTCTAAACGGATACCGTTATCTAGGATTATTTGCCAAGCGCGACGCTCATTGAGAACGAGAGAGGTAACGGTTAACCCTAGACTGTTAATCAAAGGGGTTATCTGTCGCCACTTTTCTATC
This sequence comes from Vibrio sp. 10N.222.52.C3, assembly GCF_041474195.1. Taxonomy (NCBI): domain Bacteria; kingdom Pseudomonadati; phylum Pseudomonadota; class Gammaproteobacteria; order Vibrionales; family Vibrionaceae; genus Vibrio; species Vibrio sp. 10N.222.52.C3. The sequence continues at coordinate 8,749 of NZ_JBFRTQ010000080.1, forward strand.
ACTTCTTGGCTGGTGCCGTCTGGGCCGTAAAGCTTAACTCTATCGCCCTTCAACAGGCCGATATCACCATTAAACACCTGACCATCGTCATTCAGCAGCATGTTACCGTTCCAGATTGCTGCCGCATGGTACTCAGTCAAAAATACTTTTATTGTGTCTGGCCACTGCTTACGAATGGAGACCACTGAAACCCAAGGTAACGCTTCTAAACTGTCTTGCAACACACCGATGTCTTGCGACATGAAGGTTCCAATGTGCTCTAGCTCGCTAAAGGCATGTTGAACATCACCAGCGGTTACGTAAGTTAAGTCGCCTTGAAGTACTATTTTGGAGAGAGGCAATCGCTGATCGTCCCACATCCAAGTTAGTGTGGTATAGAAAAGAAACCCAATGAATAGCAATACCATGACAAAAAAAGACCCGCCTAAGGCGTGTTTCTTGAGCGACGGTAAACTGAATAGGTGGCGGTTTTCGCTAAAAGTACTTTCTACCAAAGCCCGCATTCCCTGTCGTTGGTTCGCAATTCTATTCCCTATCTTCGTAATAGAGGTAAAAGCACTTACTTTAACCTATGAATTATACTGAGCAAAATCAAACTATCAAACGTTGATAATAAGATTTTTGGTCAATTTTAGGTCAATCGCAAGAAGTGAGCGATTGACCACAGTCTGTAGACAGTATTCTGTTACGCGTTCTGCATTTTATTAATGTCTAACTGTAACGATTCCAACTGCTTCGCTACTCGACCAACATCGCCTGCACCCTGCGTTAAAACAAGGTCACCGCCTTGAATTACGTTGGCTAAAGCCGATGGCAGTGCGTTGATATCGGCAACAAAGATTGGGTCTATCTTACCACGCCCACGAATAGTTCGACTTAATGAGCGTCCGTCAGCCCCTGCAATAGGTTTCTCACCTGCAGAATAAACATCTAACAGAATTAGGACATCAACCTGCTCAAGAACGTTCGCGAAATCATCATACAGATCGCGAGTACGGCTATAACGGTGCGGTTGGAAGATCATAACAAGACGTTTATCAGTCCAGCCACTACGAGCAGCTTGAATCGTCACATCAACTTCGGTTGGGTGATGACCGTAATCATCGACCAGCATTGCAACGCCTTTACCTGTTTCATACTCACCTAGGTGATCGAAACGGCGACCCGTGCCTTCCGTTCCCGCCATCGCTTTGAGAATCGCTTCATCGCTGATGTCATCTTCTGTTGCAACAGCAATCGCAGCCGATGCATTCAATGCGTTGTGGCGACCTGGAATGTTCAACGTGATATCTAAGTTAGCTTTACCTTCACGTACAACCGTAAACTTGCCTTGTTGACCTTCTTGTACGTAGTTTTCAATACGAATATCTGCGTCTTCAGAGAAGCCGTAAGTAATCACTTGGCGGCTCACCTGAGGGATAAGTTCACGTACAACAGGATCATCTACACACATCACAGCCTGGCCGTAGAACGGCAGGTTGTGTAGGAAATCGATAAATGTCTGCTTTAGCGTTTCGAAATCGCCGCCATAGGTATCCATATGATCCGCTTCAATGTTTGTCACGATACTAACCATAGGTTGCAGATGTAAAAATGAAGCATCACTTTCATCAGCTTCAGCGATAAGGATACGGCTTGAACCTAAACGTGCGTTTGTGCCTGCACTTTTAACCAAACCACCGTTTACGAAGGTTGGATCTAGGCCGGCTTCCGAGTAAATCTGTGTCACTAGCGCAGTCGTGGTTGTTTTACCGTGCGTACCTGCCACAGCAATACCGTGACGAAAACGCATCAGCTCAGCCAGCATTTCTGCACGACGAACGATCGGTGTGCGCGCTTCACGAGCTGCAATAATTTCTGGGTTTTCTTCGTTGATAGCGGTTGAAACAACCACCACACTTGCGTCGGCAACGTTACTCGCTTGGTGACCGATATAAACGGTCGCACCCTTGCTAACTAAACGATCAGTCACTGGGTTTTGAGCAATATCAGAACCCGTGATCTGGTAGCCTTCATTTAGCAAGACTTCAGCAATCCCGCTCATTCCGGCACCACCAATACCAATGAAGTGGATAGATTTAACACGGCGCATCTCTGGCACCATTGCACGGATTTGCGCTAAGTCTTGGGTATGTTCAATCGTCATCAATTCAATCTCATTATTTTGCTAAAGCTTTAATCGCTTCAGCGACGGTCACATCAGCATCAAGCTTGGCGGCTTGACGAGCTTTTGTTGCCATCATTTTTAATTCATTTCTATCAAGCTCAGCGATCGTGTTCGCTAGCTTATCAGCCGTCAATTGAGGCTGTTCAATCATTAACGCAGCGCCACATTCAACTAAGTGATCGGCGTTCAACGCTTGCTGTCTGTCTTTGTGCATAAACGGAACGAAGATAGAACCCACACCCGCCGCAGAGACTTCAGATACGGTTAATGCTCCTGAGCGACACACTAATAGATCTGCCCACTCATAAGCTTGCGCCACATCATCAATAAATTCAGTCACTTGAACATTACCAACAGAATGTGATTTGTATTGCTCAATAACTTGTTGTTGATTGTTCTTACCCGCTTGGTGCATCACAGTGAAGCCTTCACCAAGCTGCGCCATCGTTACTGGCAAGGTATCGTTTAGGATTTTTGCGCCCTGACTGCCGCCCATAACCAAGATGCGGATGTCACCATCACGCTCAGCCATGCGTTGCTCGGGTTCAGCTAAGGCAACCACATCTTCGCGTACTGGGTTACCCACCACTTCTGCAGTAGGAAACGCACCAGGGAAAGCTTGGAAAACCTTTTTAGCAATCTTAGACAGCCATTGGTTGGTTAAACCTGCCACTGCATTTTGTTCATGGAGAACCACTGGAATGCCAGACAACCATGCCGCGATACCACCCGGGCCACTCACGTAGCCACCCATACCAAGTACCACATCAGGCTGCCATGCTTTGATGTGTTGCCTTGCTTGAAGTATGGCATTAATAATCTGGAACGGCGCTTTAATTAACTTGCTAATGCCTTGACCACGCAGGCCTTTCACTTTGATGAAGTCGATTTCAATGCCATGCTTTGGCACTAAATCCGCTTCCATTCTGTCTGCTGTGCCTAACCAGCGAATTTCCCAACCTTGTTGCTGAAGCTTTTTCGCTACTGCTAACCCTGGGAAAACGTGACCGCCAGTACCACCAGCCATCACTAAAAGTTTTTTGTTTTGTTTCATCACGTTAGATTCTTATTCTACTAATTCGTTTTGACTATCAGCTTGTTCTTTTTGTTGCATTCGGCATTCGTGGTCAATGCGCAGCAGCATTGATACCGCCACAGACATAACAATTAAACTCGAACCACCATAACTGATTAGCGGTAGGGTTAGACCTTTGGTCGGAACGATGCCAGATGCAGCACCTACGTTAACAAGCGTCTGAAACGCAAACCAAATACCAATACCAAAAGCCAGATAGCCGCTGAACACTTGATCGTGTTCAAAGGCTTTTTTGCCAATAAAAATGGCTTTAAAAACCAAGCTAAAGATGAGTATCAAGACCAAGGTCACGCCAACAAAACCCAATTCTTCTGCCAACACAGCAAATACAAAATCGGTGTGCGCTTCGGGTAAGTATTCGAGTTTCTGAATTGAGTTACCGAGCCCTTGCCCCATCCAATCACCACGGCCAAACGCCATCAATGACTGAGTTAACTGGTAACCACTGCCGAACGGGTCGTTCCAAGGTTCCCAGAATGAGGTAACACGTCGAACACGATAAGGTTCTATAACAATCAAACCGACGACCGCGGCAATACCTGCCACCATCAAGGCGATAAACTGTGAAAGCTTGGCACCAGCAATGAATAGCATGCCGAACAGGGTCACTAGCATTACGACCACAGTACCTAAATCGGGCTGGCCTAGCAGCAGCACGGCAAAAGCGCCGAATACCATGATCGGTTTACCAAAACCACCGAAGAAGGTTTTTCTCACTTCATCTTGCTTCCGAACCAAGTAGCCCGCCATAAAGATAAACAGCGATAACTTGGCGACTTCAGCGGGTTGTAAGTTAAATAGCCCTAATGGGATCCAACGCGATGCGCCGTTAACCGACTTACCGACGGCTAATACCACAATCAGCAAGAAGAAGGACAAGCCCAGTAGATACATACTGTATTGAAACCAGCGTTGCATCGGGATTTGCAATATGACGCTAGAGACACCTAACGCCAATACAAGGAAGATGGCATGACGGAACATAAAGTGAAACGGCTGATCGGTTAAACGAGCACTGATGGGGAACGAAGCAGACGTCACCATCACCAAACCTGTCAGCATTAGCCCAAGAGCAATCCACACCAATTGACGATCGTAAAGCGCCTCGGGAGTAGCACGGTTTAGCCACTGCCAGATGGATTGATTAATCTCTTTGACTCTTTGCACTGAATGTTAGTCCTTCAACACGTTAAGCATACTCATGAGCAAGCTCAGTGAACGCATCACCTCTTGCCATGAAATTATTAAATTGATCGAAGCTTGCGCACGCCGGAGACAGCATCACCATATCTCCAGCCACCAGCTGTGGCGAGATAGATTCGATTATCTGCTGCATGGTATCGAACTTTTGTGCCGATGGGTGCAGAGGCATGAATTGCTCTGCATCTTCACCGAAACAGCACAGCTGAACACGCTCAAGTTGCGCCAATACGGGTTCAAACTCACTAAAGTCAGCACCTTTACCAACGCCGCCAACCAAAAGATATAACGTACCTTGATACTCCAACCCAGACAGGGCTGCCAATGTGCTGGCTACATTCGTTGCTTTGGAGTCATTAACCCATTTGATTTCGCGCTTGTCAGCCACGACTTGGCAACGATGCGTCAAACCGTTATAGGCCTTCAAAGCCTCAAGACTTTTGCTGTAGTCGATACCAACTTGCTTCAATAGTGCAAGTGAGACTAACGCATTCGCCACATTGTGACGTCCAACCAATGTTAAATCTTGGGTAGCAAGGACAGGTTTACCGTGATCGACTAGCCACTCAGTACTATCAATCATTGATACACCAAACTCTTGGTTATCTAGGCCAAAAGTCAACAATGGCATTGTCTGGTCAGGGTAAGTATCTTTGTCTTCACGATTAACAATCGCACACTGCGCGTTATTAAAAATTCTTAACTTGGCTTCACGATAATCAGCCATACCCTGATAGCGATCCATGTGATCTTCTGACAGGTTCAAAAAGGCTGCTGCTACAAGGTTTAGGTTCGATGTGGTTTCTAACTGGAAGCTTGAAAGCTCAAGCACATATAAATCTGCATCAAGCTCAAGAAGGTCTAAAGCCGGAATACCAATATTGCCACCGACACCAACGTTAAGGCCAGCCGCTTTAGCAAGTACGCCTGTCAAATCCGTCACGGTACTCTTGCCGTTTGAACCAGTAATCGCCACGACAGGTTTATTCACCGCCCAGCCAAACAACTCAATGTCACCGACAACAGGCGTACCTGCTTGAAGCACATCTTGAATTTCAGGGGTTGCTAAGGCGATACCTGGGTTAGCTACCACCAAATCAGCTTCCGCTAACCATTGGCTATTCCAGCTTCCAGAATGCAGCTCTACCGACTCAGGCAAAGATTCCTTTCCTGGTGGTAGCTCTCGCGTATCAATCACCTTCACATGAGTATGAGGCTGATATTTTACGAGATGTTTAACGACAGAGAGCCCGGTAATACCGAGCCCCACAACCACTACATTTTGAATATTTTGCCAACGTTCCATTTAAACAAGATGCTCTTAATAGTTTTAAAGAGCCCCTACTCAGAGGCTCACATAGGATTAACGAACTTTCAGTGTCGCTAGGCCAACCAGTACTAATACCATTGAGATTATCCAAAAACGCACGATAACACGCGGCTCTGGCCAACCTTTAAGTTCATAGTGGTGGTGAATCGGTGCCATGCGGAAAATACGCTGACCACGCAATTTGTAAGAGCCCACCTGCAGAATCACTGACAGAGTCTCCATTACAAACACACCACCCATGATCACTAGTACCAACTCTTGACGAACGAGTACCGCAATCACACCTAACGCACCACCCAGTGCTAGAGAGCCAACATCGCCCATGAATACTTGTGCTGGGTAAGTGTTAAACCATAGGAAGCCAAGGCCTGCACCAACGATAGCAGTACATACCACCACCAGTTCAGAGGTGTATGGGATGTATGGAATGTGTAGGTATGCTGCAAAGTTAACGTTACCTGTCGCCCAAGCGATAACAGCAAAACCCGCAGCAACCATAACCGTTGGCATAATCGCCAAGCCATCTAGGCCATCAGTTAGGTTTACCGCGTTACTGGTACCCACAATAACAAAGTAAGTTAGAACAATGTACAGTAAACCAAGTTGTGGCATCACATCTTTAAAGAAAGGCACCACTAATTGTGTCGCAGCAGTGTCTTGCCCATGAGCATACAGAGCAAACGCCACAACCAATGCAATAGCCGATTGCCAGAAGTACTTCCAACGCGCAATCAAGCCATCAGTGTTCTTACGAACGACTTTACGATAATCATCAACAAAACCAACTGCACCGTAACCGCCTAGCACGACAAGTACGGCCCAAACGTAAGGGTTTGATAAGTCAGCCCAAAGTAAGACCGTAATGATGATCGCAGCAAGGATCATCACACCACCCATGGTTGGTGTACCACGCTTACTGAAGTGAGACTCTGGGCCGTCATTACGAACAACTTGGCCAATTTGCAGCATTTGCAGACGCTCAATTAAACGAGGTCCCATCCACAGCGACAGACATAAAGCCGTCAAAATGCTCGCGATTGCACGAAACGATAAGTATTCGAACAAACGGAAAAAAGAAAAGTGTGGCTGTAGTAGCTCTGCAAGCCAAATTATCATGAAAAGTTCTCCTTTAAAGCAGCGGCTATTTTACTCATTCCTGCACTATTGGCGCCTTTTACCAACAAGGTATGTGGCGCGTTTTCTGGCAAGCTCAAGTGCTGCTCTATGTGCGCGATCATCGCTTCATGCGTTGCAAAGTGAGTGCCGTTACACACTTCACTAATCACCTTGGTATCATCACCGTAAGTGAGTACATGCTCAAAAGCGAATGGGGCAGCATATTCACCGACTTGACGGTGAAGTGCAAGGCTTTCATCGCCTAACTCAGCCATATTGCCTAAAATCAACCAACGCTGACCTTTGAAGCTCGACAACAATTTAGCTGCAGCCTTCATTGCCGGTACACTGGCGTTGTAACTGTCATCTATCAGCTTGATATTCTGACTTAATTGTTGAACCTCAACTCGGCCTTTAACTGAGATGAGATTCGCTAAACCGCTTTTAATTTCTGCAAGCGTGGCACCGAATTGAATGCTCAGTGCTGCTGCGGCTAATGCGTTGGCTACATTGTGCTGACCAATAATGCCAAGTTCGACATCGATAGCACCTTGCGGGGTCTGCATATCAAAGCAAGCTTCACCCTGCTCGTTGATGCGAATATTCGTCGAAAAGTAATCCGCCGTGTCATCACTTTCAGAAAAGGTCAGTACGTTTTTGTCTGCAAGCACATCTTTCCAGAAGTCACCACCATTGCTCTCTAGGTTAACAATAGCAGTATCACCAGCAGCAAGCCCCTGAAAAATTTCGCCTTTCGCTTGTTTAACACCATCAATTGAGCCAAAGCCCTCTAGATGCGCGGCAGCAACGTTATTCACTAAGGCCACCTGTGGTTTCACAAGCTGCGTGGTATAGGCAATTTCACCAATGTGGTTCGCGCCCAGTTCTATCACGGCATAGTCGTCATTGGGTTCACTGCGCAGCAAGGTTAGTGGTACTCCAATATCATTATTGAAGTTACCCGCTGTAAACAGCACTTTGCCACGTTGTTGTAGAATACTCGCGACCATCTCTTTGACGGTCGTTTTGCCACAGCTTCCTGTTATCGCCATGGTTGGCACGTTACATTGTTTGTGGATCCAAGCACTTAGCTGACCTAAAGCAAGTTTAGTGTCTTCAACAACAACTTGAGTAATATTTAGGTCAAGTTTTCGTTGAACTAATAACGCACTCGCATTGGCCTCAACAGCCTGACCACAAAAATCATGCGCATCAAAACGTTCACCTACGAGAGCAACAAACAGTGCACCTTCTTCAACGGTGCGAGTATCGGTAGAAACCGCATTGATCAAACTATTGCTCGATTTGCCAGCCTCTATCAGCTGACCACTGACCACGGAGCAGATCTGCTCGAGTGATACATCAATCATTATGAAATACCTAAAAGTTGTAGTGCTGACTCTCGATCCGAATAGTGGATCGTTTTGTCTTTTAATACTTGGTAATCCTCATGGCCTTTACCAGCCAGAAGAATAATGTCGTTATTACCCGCCTGCTCTAGAGCAAACTTAACCGCCTGAAAGCGATCGTGTTCAACAAAGGCGACTTCAGGCTCACTTAAACCTGCCAGCATGTCTTTAACAATCAATGCCGGGTCTTCACTGCGAGGGTTGTCATCTGAAATAATAATGTTATCGGCGAACTGCTCTGCGGTAACCGCCATCATAGGGCGCTTGCCTGTATCTCGATCACCACCGCAGCCAAAGATTGCCCATAGCTTTCCAGAGCAATGTACACGTAGTGCTGCCAATGCTTTCTCTAATGCGTCAGGTGTATGCGCGTAGTCGACAACCACTTTCGCTTTGTTTGGTACTTGGAACAATTCCATGCGACCAATAACAGGTTGCAATTGAGGTGCTGTGTCGATCAAGGTTTGCTTGTCGATGCCTAGTACAAGTAGGGTCGCGAAAGCAACCAATACATTTGATGCGTTGAACTGGCCAATTAAAGGAACAGACAGTTGTCCCTGCCCCCAGCTACCATCAAAAGCGAGTTTGATACCCGTCTCTGCATAAGCAACATCCGATGCCCATACTGACTGCTGGTAGCCCGATAACGGAAGCAATGACACAGCTACTGCATTGGACAGATCAGCCATCCAAGCTTTACCGACTTCATCATCAACATTAATCACAGCGTGCTTACACTTATGCTGAGTAAACAAGCTCTTCTTAGCCAGAGCGTACTCTTGCATCGTGCCGTGGTAATCCAAGTGGTCACGGCTCAAGTTAGTAAATACACCAGCCTCAAAATCCAATGCCTTAACTCGGCCTTGAACCAAACCATGAGACGAGATTTCCATCGCGGTATAAACAGCGTTTTCTTCAGCCAACTCACTCAGCGTACGTTGTATTTCAATCGCACTACCGGTCGTATTCGCCGCCGTTTTAAGGTTGTCTAGAAAACCGTTACCCGTGGTGCCCATTACCGCAGAGCGTTGGCCGACTAAATCTAGCCACTGAGCAATCAATTGGGTGATAGTGGTTTTGCCATTGGTGCCGGTAACACCAATCAGCTTAGTCGCCTGAGACGAGTAAACACGACCGGCCAGTTCAGAGAGAATTGAATTTAGATCAGATACATAAACCACCGGCACTGCATTTAACCATTCAACCAAGCCGTGCGTTTTGTCATCGCTTGCTTGTGCAATAACCGCCTTTGCACCTTGAGCAATGGCTTTATCGATAAAACGACGACCATCGACTGCGTGCCCTACAATGGCAACAAAAATATCACCGTCCTTGATGGCACGACTGTCGAGTTCCAATTGCTCAACCGCAATCGACGCTAACTCGGGAGCACTAAAATCCCCCCAAGGAGAAAGTAAAGATGACAGCGTGAGGCTATTACTCATATTGAATCCTGATTGACTCTATTCTTGAAACTTGTTTTCATCAGCAGGGACATTCAGAATTTGCAGTGCGCCCTTCATGATTTCAGAAAAAACAGGGGCTGCGACCGAGCCACCATAGTAGAGGTCACCTTGAGGTTCATTGATCATCACAACCAAAGAGACTCTTGGGTCACTCACTGGAGCAACACCTGTGGTATAGGCGAAGTACTCGTCTCCATAACCACCGGAAATCGCTTTTCTAGATGTACCTGTTTTTGCTGCTACTCGGTAACCCGGCACGGCAGCTCTTGTCGCTGTACCGCCCTTTTGGGTTACGCCTTCTAGCATGTTCAAAACCAACTCAGCATTTTCGCGCTTGATGATCTGTTTTGAGAAATCTTGGTCGTTGCTTTTAACGATATGGATAGGTTCGTAAACACCGTGATTCGCTAACGTCGCATAGGCATGAGCCAATTGCAGCGGAGTAATCGCTAGACCATAACCAAAGGATAAGGTAGCGATTTCAAACTTAGACCAGCGTCGACGGTTCGGGAAAATACCCGCGGTCTCACCGACTAGATTCAGCCCAGACATCTCGCCAAGACCAACAGAACTGTACATGCCCAGTAGCGCTTCAAGTGGCATATCCAGTGCTAACTTCGCCACACCGATGTTACTCGACTTCTTAAGGATTAACGCCAAGTCTGCCTTACCAACTTTGGAAGTATCACGTACACGGCTACCACCGATTTGCATGATGCCGTTACCCGTATCAATTACAGTATCAGCATCCGCGGTACCATTTTCGAGAGCGGCAAGAACAACAAACGGCTTAACCGTCGAACCTGGCTCAAAAGCATCGGTGATCACGCGGTTACGCATCTTAAAGCTTTGTAAATCAGCACGATTGTTTGGGTTGTAAGACGGTGCGTTAACCATGGCCAAAACCGCACCCGTTTTTACGTCTAATAAGATGGCAGATCCAGACGTCGCCTTGTGATCGGCTACCGCCTGTTTAATCGCTCGATAAGCGATGGCTTGTAAGCGCTGATCGATGGTCAATTCGAGTGGTTTACCTTCTTCACGCTCTTCTAGTGCAATGTTTTCAACTACTCGCCCGTAACGGTCTTTACGGATTGTACGTTTACCTGCTTCACCCGTGAGCCACTTATCGTAGCTGCGCTCGACACCTTCTAGGCCGTGTCCATCAATTCCGGTCACACCAATAAGATGCGCGCTGACTTCACCGGCTGGGTAATAACGACGTGATTCTGCTTTAAGACCAATACCCACCAGCTTTAAGTCGCGGATGTATTTCGCCATTGCTGGGCTAACTTGTCTTTGTAGGTAGATAAAACGACGAGATTTGTCGCTGGAGATCTTGTTGATCATCGATTGTCGATCTAAGCCAAGTACATCAGCTAGCGCATACCAACGATCAATTTGGGCCATGCCATTTTTATCGAAGATGGTTTTCGGGTCAGCCCATACCGCCTCAACAGGCACACTGACGGCAAGTGGTTCGCCATTGCGGTCTGAAATAATACCGCGGGCAGAAGGAATAGCCTTAACACGTACAGAACGAAGGTCGCCCTGACGAATTAAGTTATCTGGTTCAATGACTTGGATGTAAGCCACACGACCTACTAGTACAGAAAAGGCAACCAACACAAAAGCAATAACGACGTTGAAACGCCATTTAATCAGAATTGGATCCGAGTCCTTTTCGCTCTTCACTCGCTCTTTCGTTGGTTTCTTAACGGCTTTCGCGGGGGCTTTTTCCTTTTTTCCGGTCATTTCAGTGTGATCACAACTTCTTTGTCGGAGTCTGGACGTTTCATGTCTAGCTCTCGTTTTGCCGATGCTTGAACGCGGCTATGTTCAGCCAGAGCCGTCTCTTCAAGCATTAAATTTCGCCATTCATTATCAAGCTGTTCACGCTCACTCAATGCCATGTCTTTTTGCGTGATTGCCTGACGTGACATGTGTGTCGTGAGAACGACCCCCATCGCGCTCGCGAAGATACAGATAAGCAGCACCAATGGGACTTTACCCACGGAGATCAAATCAAAAAATATTATCTTGGCTAAGTTAGGTTTGGAGGTCTTCATTGACTATAGCTTTTCTGCGATTCGTAATACTGAGCTACGCGAACGAGTATTCTCATCCACTTCATCTTTAGAAGGCTTGATCGCTTTACCAACAGGCTTAAGATCAGCACTGCCTAGCGCTTTGATCTGCTCTTCTGTTAGTGGCAGGCCATGTGGTACTTGCGGACCTTGGCTCTCTTTACGGATAAAGCGCTTCACCATGCGGTCTTCAAGAGAATGAAAGCTAATAACAGACAAACGGCCTTCAGGAGCAAGAATGCTTGCTGCGCCTTTCAGGGCTGTATCGATCTCTTCAAGTTCACTGTTGATGTAGATACGGAAGGCTTGGAAAGCACGTGTTGCTGGGTGCTTTTTCTCTTTGAAGCTTTTTGGAGCTACATCCGAGATAAGCTTAGCCAACTGACCAGTGCGCGTTAGAGGTTCGTTCTCTTCATTCTCTTGATAAGCGATGATGCCTTTCGCGATACGACGAGCGTGTTTGTCTTCACCGAACTCACGGATAACCCATGTGATGTCATCAAGATCGGCTTCAACTAACCACTGAGAGACAGGAATACCGGTTGTTGGGTCCATACGCATATCAAGCGGACCGTCTTTCATGAAGCTAAAGCCACGCTCAGCGTCATCTAGCTGTGGTGAAGAAACACCTAGATCCAGTAACACACCATCCACTTGACCGACTAAGTCATAACGCTCCGCATATTCAGCCATACCTGAGAACGGGCCGTGAATAATCGTAAAACGAGGGTCATCAATCTTTTGCGCTTCTGCAATCGCTTGTGGATCGCGGTCAATACTAAAGAGTCGTCCATTCTCGCCCAGTTTAGACAGGATTGTACGGCTGTGACCACCACGGCCAAAAGTACCATCGATGTAGGTACCGTCAGGTTTGATCGCAAGTCCGTCAATAGATTCGTTAAGCAATACTGAAATATGTTTGAATGCTTCTGTCATAGTCTTCTCAGTGAGTGGATTGAGCCATTAGTTCGGCAATAATTTGTTCTATTAACGTTTTAGTGTACTGATTTCACGCCGTATCTCCACCATATTGTGTATAGGCTTTGGGAATTTTTGACCCAAGCTCATATCAGGATGAAGGATTCTAAGGAAATCTAAATAATTTACGTCAATATAAAGCAAAAAACCCATCACTACCGTTAAGTAATGATGGGTTCTTTATATAGGTGGAGTTGACACATACGCCGGGTTCTGTTCCGCTTGCGCGGCGGTAACCATTCGTCTAGGCCTGCAATCGCTCACAGGCTCAAGCAATCTACCCGCCCCCATACGCGAGCAACGCAATGTGAGGGCCTATTTGATCTTGCTCCGGGTGGAGTTTACCTTGCTACGAACTGTTGCCAGTCGCACGGTGCGCTCTTACCGCACCCTTTCAGCCTTACCTGTGCCCCTTCCGAAGAAATGAGGCCATCGGCGGTCTTCTCTCTGCTGCACTTGTCGTGGGCTCGCGCCCCCCAGACGTTATCTGGCACCCTGCTCTATGGAGCCCGGACGTTCCTCCCCTCTGCCAGTCTCCCGAAGGACTTCAACGTCAGTTTCCCGAAGGACCTCAACGTCAGTCTCCCGAAGGACATCAGCAAAGCAGCGATTACCCGTTCAACTCCGAGGGCGGATTGTATAGAGATTAGGGTGCAGTGTCTAGCGAGATCACAAATATGGTGCAAACCTCTAAGCAACTGCGTGAATTTCACACAATTCAAACAAAAAAAGAGGAATGACGGCAATACCATCATTCCTCACAAGCTTTTCAATACAGGTTAGCTACTCTATAAAGAGGTTTCTAGTTGTCTAGATGCTCTAGGCCCCATTTGTATAAAGCGTTCTTTTTCAGATTGTAGATTTCTGCCGTCATTGCCGCCGCTTTTTTAAGAGGCAGCTCTTTGGTTAGAATGCCTAGTGTGCGAGTCGCTTCGTCTGGCAATTCTGTGCTCGCTTCTTCACGGTGGCCGTGAATCAGTAACACCATCTCACCGCGTTTACGGTTCGCGTCTTCTTCAATCCACTCAATAAGTTCACCCAGTGGCAGCCCTTGGATGGTTTCGAAGGTTTTAGTTAGCTCACGCGCCAATACAACCTCACGGTCAGGGCCAAGAATCTCAAGCATGTCTTGCAAAGAGTCTGAAATACGGTGTGGTGATTCATAGAAGATGCAGGTGCGCTCTGCCTTTGCGATCTCTAAGAACTTGTCTTTACGACCTTTGCTTTTGGGCGGTAAGAAGCCTTCAAAGCTGAAACGATCTGACGGTAAACCAGAAGCACTTAACGCGGTAATCACAGCACAAGCACCAGGAAGTGGCACAACTCTCACACCCGCTTGACGACATTGTGAGACAAGATGGTAACCTGGGTCACTAATTAAAGGAGTACCCGCATCAGAGACTAATGCGATAGACTGACCTTCTAATAACCTTTCGACTAGAACTTGCGCTTTAGTTTGTTCATTATGATCATGTAAAGCGAACGTTCTGGTTGATATATTGAAGTGAGCAAGCAGCTTACCCGTGTGGCGTGTGTCTTCGGCTGCAATAACATCGACACTTGATAAAATTTCAATTGCTCTTTGAGTGATATCTCCCAAATTTCCGATTGGGGTTGGCACAATGTAGAGAGTTGGGCTCTCTGTGAGCAAGGTTTTGTTATCTGTCATTTGTTTACCATCACTTCAACGATTAATATAGATACAAATTTATACGGAATTTAAAGAACTCATGGCAACGATGAACCATAAGAGACTCAGTGTACCACGCTTACTAACTCCAATTGCATTAGCAATTACATTGGCGGCTTGTTCTTCAGGTCCTCAAGCACCAACGAGCGTTGATATTACACTAGATCCAGCGCAATCAACTGAAAGTTACATGATGCAAGCGGATAGTAGCAAAGGAAGTCTACAAAACGACTGGTTAATCATGGCGCTTAAGGCTTCTGTGCAAGCTGGAAAAACCGATCAAGCAACTCTGCTTATTAAACGCTTAGCAAAACAAGAGCTGAGCGAAACGCAACAAGCGGAATGGCAATTAGCTCGCGCTCAACTGTTGGTGAATAACTCGCAGCCTGAACAAGCTTATAGCCAACTGAACTTCCAGCCTTGGTGGAAACTTCCGAACGAGCAGTGGAAAGATTATCACGAGCTACGCGCGAACATTTCTGAAATGCAAAGCGAGTATTTTGAAGCAAGCCGTGAGTTAGTTCTTTATTCAGAATATCTAGACGCTGACGACGAGCTCCAACAACAAGCTGCTGACCGTATTTGGCAGAACCTAAATAGCTACTCTCAATATGAGATTCTGGAGCTTAAGACGTCGCCTACAGAAGACGTTCTCGCAGGTTGGTTACAGCTGGCGATTTACATGAAGACGCTGAACTCAAACCTTCCAAACCTGCAGGAAACCTTGTCGGATTGGCTAGCAGAGAATCCTCAGCACCCAGCAGCGACATACACACCTCAGGCGATCACTGACGTCTTGGCACTAGAGATCAGCAAGCCAACCAGCACTGCACTGTTACTGCCTCTAACCGGTAAGTACGGCAAGCAAGCACAACTTGTGCGTGACGGTTTCATCTTTGCGATGATGAATGACAAAGAGCGCGAAGAAGATGCAACGCTGACGGTAATGGATACCAACGTGCAAAGTGCCGCTGAGATTAAAGCGACACTGGAAGAGAACAACGTTGATTTCATCGTTGGCCCGCTGATTAAGAGCAACATAACTAAACTTCAGCAAGCGCAGAAAAACCACGAGAACTCGATTCCAGCTTTAGCTCTGAACATTCCAACGCAACTAGAACCAGATACTAACATTTGTTATCTCGCTCTATCGCCAGAGCAAGAAGTCGCTCAGGCAGCGAAGCACCTATTTGCTCAAGGCTACAAGTACCCGCTTATCCTTGCGCCAAGAGGACGTTTAGGTGAGCGAGTTGAGCAAGCGTTTAAAGAAGAGTGGAAAAAATACAGCAGCAACGATGTTGCTATCAGCTTGTTCTCTGACAAACGCCAACTGCAACGTAATGTGAATCAGGTATTCGGCTTGCAAGAGAGCCAACAGCGTATCGCTCAAATGGACGGATTACTGAACCTAGACCTAGAAACCGAGCCACGCAGCCGTCGTGATATCGATTCTGTCTACATTGTGGCTAAGAACTCAGAGCTAACACTAATCAAACCCTTCATTGAAGTTGCAATTAACCCAGATGCGAGCCAACCCGCTCTGTTCTCAAACTCACGCAGCAACAGCGGTGATAAGCAGTATGAAGACCTAACCGGTGTGTTCTACAGCGATATCCCACTATTAGTTGAGAATAAAAACGAGCTTAATAAAGAGCTCAACGACCTATGGCCTGCGCACTCAAACGGCCAAAAGCGTCTGCAAGCACTAGGAATGGATGCATACTATCTAATGGATGCACTGCCACAGATGAAAGCCGTGCAAGGTTACAGCATTCCAGGTGAAACGGGTGTGCTAACCATCGATAACAACTGTGTGGTTCAACGTGAAATCAGCTGGGCAGAGCATGGGGCTTTTTAGCCGAAAGTTCCTATCCAAACCAACCATCACCCACAAACAAGTGGGTGATAAATACGAGGCCGTGGCAAAATCTTATCTGATTAACCACGGTTTATCGTTAATAGAAGAAAACTTCATAGCAAAATGTGGCGAGATTGATCTTATAATGCGCCATAACAATACGGTTGTGTTTGCTGAGGTAAAATACCGCAAGCAAACCCGCTACGGACATGCCGCTGAAATGGTGACTGCCAAGAAGTCACAGAAACTGCTCAAAACAGCCAATGTTTGGCTTATGCAGCAAGGCTTGTCGGTGCACTCTACAGATTTCAGGTTTGATATTGTTGCCATTGAAGGGCCGAATGACACTATCGACTGGATTCAAAACGCGATTACCCAAGGATAAACATGCTAGACAGCATTAAAGAAAGTTTCACAGAAAGTATTCAAATCCAAATTGCGGCTGCAGAAGCTCTGCCTGACGCAATCACGCATGCCGCTCAAGCAATGGTTGCGACCTTGCTTAACGGAAACAAAATTCTTTGTTGTGGTAATGGTGGTTCGGCGTCGAATGCTCAGCAATTTGTATCGTGCCTACTCAACCGGTTTGAAACAGAGCGCCCTAGCCTTCCAGCAATGGCACTCACAGCAGACAACACCACGCTAACGGCTGTGGCTAACGACTACCACTATGAAGAGATCTTCTCTAAGCAGGTGCGTGCATTCGGTCAAACTGGCGATATTCTGTTGGCTATCTCGACTAGCGGTAACAGCAAGAACATCATCAAGGCAATGGAAGCGGCGGTAACTCGCGATATGACCATCATCGCCTTTACCGGTAAAGATGGTGGTGAGATGGCAGGTTTGCTTGGTGAACACGATGTAGAGATTCGTATCCCGTCACACCGTACAGCGCGCATTCATGAAGTACACATGGTGACACTGCACTGCCTATGTGACCTAATCGATCAAGTACTCTTCCCTGCCCACGAAGAGTGATATACGGAGCATCACAATGAAATCATTAACCTCTATGAGGCTGTTTAAGCTGATTAATGTTTCGCTACTTACACTGTCTCTGTCTGGTTGTGCTGGCATTTTCATTGCTGGTGCTGCAACTACTGCAAACCTAGTCACAGATACGCGAACAACCAAAGAGATTTGGAACGACAACAACATCGAATTTGAAGTTGCAGCGATTACCAATAAACAACCATTCCGTGGCAATGTACGTGTCACCGCAAGCTCATACCGAGGTTCAGTGGTGTTGATGGGGCAAGCAACCACAGATTCAGAACGTCGCGCTTTTGAAAACCAAGCCAAAGAAGTGGCTGGCGTTGAGAGCATCCACAATCAAGTTCGAGTGAAAGAACCTTTGTCTGTAAGTGCTATCAGTAAAGACAGCTGGATTACCACTAAGGTGAAATCAGCTCTGCTTGCGAATGCTGAGCTTAACGGCATCAAAGTAAAAGTGATTACTGAGGATTCTGAAGTATTCCTACTTGGACTCGTGACTAGAGAGCATGCCAATATCGCGACAGAAGTTGCGCGTAACATATCTGGCGTAAAACAGGTTATTCGAGCGTTTGAATACGGTGAAGAAGAGACGGCTGTTAACTAGCCGTAAGCCAGTCAACTAAATGCGATATAGCAGAAAAGAAAAAGCAGCGACGAGTCGCTGCTTTTTTATTTGGTTCGTTATCTAATACCAATCGTAGTAAATAATCTATCATTCTAGCTTGTTAAAAATCTCGATAACTGCGTTAGAATTTTTGATTGTAGAATAACTACTTATCAAAAAATTCCGCCTTGCTCTCAAGCTTTTTTCCTGCGCTATTTCTGATCACTTACTTACTGTGATTGGTATAACTAACGTTATTTGATAACACGAAGGCTTGGGCGACCTTTCGCTGGACGAGGTGGCTCAGGATCTGAGTCTGGCTCTTCAGCATCTACGTCTGCCGTTGCTACGCTCAAAGATGGGCCTTTTTCTGGTTCTTCAAAAGGACTTTCTTCAATCCCTTCTTCAAACGCTTCCATGTAAGCCTCTTCAGGTTCAAACATGGTACCAGCACCATTTTCACGAGCATAAATCGCTTGTACTGCGTAAAGCGGAACGATCACAGAGTGTGGACGACCACTAAAGCGAGCACTAAACGTCACAGCTTCGTTACCCAGTTCAAGTTGTCCAACCGCACGAGGCGCGATGTTCAGAATGATCTGACCATCTTGAACAAACTCTTCTGGAACTCGCACACCCGGTAATGTTGCTTCAACAACAAGGTGTGGAGTTAGTTCGTTATCAACCAGCCACTCATAAAATGCACGAAGCATGTATGGTCGGCGTGGAGTCATATTAGAAATATCCATAAACGCTTAGCGAACGAGTCGCATCTCACGCTCAGCTTCAGTTAGAGAAGCTAGGAATGAATCACGTTCGAATACGCGGTTCATGTAAATCTTAAGCTCTTTAGAACCAGGACCAATTAGTTCGATACCAAGCTCAGGTAAACGCCATAATAGCGGAGCTAGGTAACAATCAATTAGGCTAAACTCTTCGCTCATGAAGTATTCATACTCAGCGAAGATAGGAGCAAGAGTCAGTAGGTCGTTGCGCAGTTTAACGCGAGCTGCTTCAGATTCTTCAGCGTTGCCTTTAACGATCTTCTCTGCAACTGAATACCAGTTACGCTCAATGCGGTACATCATTAGACGGCTGTTACCACGAGCAACCGGGTATACAGGCATCAACGGTGGGTGAGGGAAACGCTCATCTAGGTATTCCATGATGATCTTCGAGTCATATAGAGCAAGCTCACGATCAACAAGAGTAGGTACTGATTTGTACGGGTTCAGTTCAACAAGCTCTGCTGGTAGATTTTTTTCATCAACCAACTCAACTTCAACACTTACGCCTTTTTCAGCAAGAACGATGCGCACCTGATGGCTATACATATCAGAAGCACTTGAGAAAAGAGTCATTACAGAACGTTTATTGGCAGCTACAGCCATGGAGCCCTCCAGTACACTTTAAATAAAAACAATGGAGGCCTAAAGCCTCCATTGAACATTAACATAATTTGGGAATTAGCACGGTATTATAGCACAATTAGTGCACATCACGCCAATACTCTTTCTTCAGCAAAATCACGATGATAGTGAAGATTACTAAGAAGGCCATTACCCACCAACCCATAGCATGACGCTCAAGTTGAACTGGGTCGCCCGAGTAAACCAAAAAGTTAACAAGGTCACGAACTGCTTCGTCGTATTCACCAGCACTTAATTCGCCAGAGCCGTCAGTCTCAGTGCCAACAACAACCGTCACTTCCTCGCCATCTACCATATGAGTATCGTAGATTGGTGTTGGGATACCTTGCAGTTCTTCAAGAACGTGCGGCATACCAACGCTTGGGAAAACAATGTTGTTCACGCCAAATGGACGAGACGGATCTTCATAGAAAGTACGAAGGTAAGTGTACAGCCAGTCTGCGCCACGAACACGAGCAACCAATGTTAGGTCTGGTGGCGGAGCACCAAACCAACTTGCCGCTTGATCAGAAGGCATAGCATTAACCATCAAGTCACCGATTTTCGCTTCAGGGTCGAAAATCAGATTTTCCTTCATAAGATCAACGGGGATCTCTAAATCATTCGCAACACGTTCATAGCGCTGGTACTGCGTTGAGTGACAAGCGAAACAGTAGTTCATGAACATCTTAGCGCCATTTTGCAATGAAGCTTTGTCTGTTAAATCATTGTTCGCTTTGTCTAATGGTACGTTTGCACCCGCTGCCATCACCAGTGACGGCAACATAGCAAATAAAATTACAATCCACTTTTTCATTTGAATGTCACCCTTTCTGGTAATGGTTTCGTCGCTTCATTTTTACTGTAGAACCACAGTAGAACGAAGAACATGAAGTAACCTAAGCTAAAGATTTGAGCCAGTAGCGTGTATGTTGGCGTTGCTGGAAGCGCACCAAGTACACCAAGCGCAATAAAGCTTATTGTGAATTGGATGATGTTAATCAAATGCAGTTTGCTACGGTAACGGTAAGAACGCACTTTACAACGGTCGAACCATGGTAGTAGGAATAGCACAACAATAGATGCGCCCATTGCTACAACACCTAGCAACTTATCAGGAACAGCACGCAGAATTGCGTAAAACGGCGTGAAGTACCATACCGGAGCGATGTGCTCTGGTGTTTTCAGTGGGTTAGCAGCTTCAAAGTTTGGCGGCTCAAGGAAGAATCCACCCATCTCTGGGTTAAAGAACAGCACATAACAGAAGAAGAATAGGAAACCGGCCACACCAACCATATCTTTCACGGTCCCGTATGGGTGGAAAGGAATAGAGTCAATGATGTCGTATTTCTTAGTGTAATCCTTGTGGAATGGGAACTGCGTTTTGTAGTCGTCGCCCATTGTGCCTTTAGGAAGTTTCGTCTCAATACCGTCTGGGTTGTTCGAACCCACTTCGTGCAGTGCTAGTACGTGAAGTACGATAAGCAGCAGAAGTACAATTGGTAGAGCGATAACGTGCAGTGCGAAGAAACGGTTCAGCGTTGCACCAGAGATGATGTAGTCACCACGGATCCAAAGCGTTAGGTCATCACCGATAACAGGGATCGCACCAAACAGAGAAATGATTACCTGAGCACCCCAGTAAGACATTTGACCCCATGGTAGTAGGTAACCCATGAAAGCCTCAGCCATAAGCACTAAGAAGATCAACATACCGAAGATCCAAAGTAGCTCACGAGGCTTTTGGTAAGAACCATAGATTAGGCCACGGAACATGTGCAGGTAGATAACAACGAAGAATGCCGAAGCACCTGTTGAGTGCATGTAACGTAGTAGCCAACCGTATTCCACATCACGCATGATGTATTCAACAGAAGCAAATGCACCCTCACCTGACGGTACGTAGTTCATTGTTAGCCAAATACCCGTAAGGATTTGGTTAACCAATACCAACATTGCCAAAGAACCGAAAAGGTACCAAAAGTTAAAGTTCTTAGGCATTGGGTATTCAGATAAATGCTTTTTATACGCATTCATCGCGGGTAGACGTTTCTCTACCCAATCAAGCAATCCTTGCATTACGCGTCTCCCTCGTCCACACCGATCATGATCTTAGTGTCACTCAAATACATATGCTTTGGTACAACAAGATTCAATGGAGCTGGTACGCCTTGGAATACTCGACCTGCCATATCAAACTTTGAACCATGACAAGGACAGAAGAAACCAGACTTAACACCCTGAACTTGTTCTGCAAAAGAATCCGGCAGGTAAGTTGGAGAACAACCTAAGTGCGTACAGAAACCAACAGCAACGAAGAATTCCGGCTTAATTGAACGGAACTCGTTCTGTGCGTATTCTGGTTGTTGTTCAGCTTCAGATTGAGGGTCACGAAGTTGACCACCGATCGATTTTAGGTTTTCTAGTACCGACTCAGCACGGCGTACAACCCATACAGGTTTACCTTGCCACTCGACACGAACCATTTGTCCCGGTTCTAACTTACTGACTTCCACTTCCACCGGCGCGCCCGCAGCTTTCGCCTTGGCACTCGGATTCCATGATTTAATAAAAGGCACGGCTACAGCAGCTGCTCCTAAACCACCAACAACGGCTGTTGTTGCGGTTAAGAAACGCCTGCGACCGTTATTTAAAGGCGCGTTGCTCATCCAAACATTCTCCCATTTGCTCCTTGTGGATTGAAATAATTCCGATTAAAGAGCATGGCTAACAAAATATGTATTTAGTTCTATTTATTGACGGCAAATGATAAATAAAACCCTACTTTTTGACAAGATAAAGCTACCTTTTTGTAACAATCATGAGGCAAAGCGCACATTGGGTTACAAAAGCTTTCAAAATATAAGAATTTGGAAATAAAACGAGGAAGGGAAAGCGTTTAGAGGGGGTATAAAAACAAAAAGCCCGGCATATAGCCGAGCTTTGAACCACAATTCCAGTCGTAAAACTGGGGGCGTGTACTTTTTCGTAAAGAAAAATTAACGCTTAGAGAATTGAGGTTTACGACGTGCTTTACGTAGACCAACTTTCTTACGTTCAACGCAACGAGCGTCACGAGTAACGTAGCCAGCTGCACGTAGAGCAGGACGTAGAGTTTCATCGTACTCCATAAGAGCGCGAGTGATACCGTGGCGGATTGCGCCAGCTTGACCAGAAATACCACCACCAGAAACAGTGATGTAAAGGTCAAGTTTCTCAGTTAGTTCAACTAGCTCAAGAGGTTGCTTAACAACCATACGAGAAGTTGGACGACCGAAGTAAACATCAAGGCTACGCTTGTTGATTACGATCTCACCAGAGCCTGGTTTGATGAAAACACGAGCTGCTGAGCTTTTGCGACGACCAGTGCCGTAGTATTGATTCTCTGCCATTTTCATAATCCCCTTAGATGTCTAGTACTTGTGGCTGTTGAGCAACATGGTTGTGCTCAGTACCAGCGTACACTTTAAGCTTACGGTACATCGCGCGGCCTAGAGGACCACGTGGAAGCATACCTTTAACTGCTAGTTCTAGAACCATTTCTGGTTTCTTAGCAATTAGCTTTTCAAAAGTGATAGTTTTAAGACCACCTGGGAACTCTGAGTGACGGTAGTAAACCTTACCCTTAGCTTTGTTACCAGTTACAGCAACTTTCTCAGCGTTAACAACGATGATGTAATCACCAGTGTCTACGTGAGGAGTGTATTCTGCTTTGTGCTTGCCGCGTAGGCGAGAAGCGATTTCACTTGCTAGACGGCCAAGAGTTTTGCCTTCAGCGTCTACAACATACCAGTCGCGTTTTACAGTTTCTGGTTTAGCAACGAAAGTTTTCATGCTAATAATTACCTATTTAAAAAATTTACACTTAAGGAATACTCGCGTATTCCCACTGTCTAAGAGTTACCATTCATCACCCCTTCGAGTGTTGGAAAACTCTTGGCATAACGTGATTTTACTCATCGCTAGAGGCCCGCAGTAACGGTAGGTCGCAGGATTATAGAGAAGAGCGAAGAAAAAATCACCTCTTTTTGAACAAAATCACGATTTTTTTAATTCTATTTCTTATTCGAGATAATCAAAGCTAACTTAAGTGTTCTTTTGCCAAATATTCATGGCTCTGCATTTCAATTAAACGCGACTGACAACGTTTAAATTCAAACTCTAGCTGACCATGGGTGTATAGCTTTTCTAGCTCCACTTCCGCTGAAATAATCAGCTTCACATTGCGCTCGTAGAACTCATCAACTAATGCAATGAAGCGCCTCGCAGCGTCATCTGAAGTCGCGCCCATTTGCAATACATCCGCCAATAGAACTGTGTGATAAACCCGAGACAACTCAATATAGTCGTTCTGGCTACGAGCCGACTGACAAAGCTGAGCAAAGGTACCATGCAGTACGCCATCACTCGCTTCGACTACATCTAATTGACGGTGGTTAACCTCTATCTGCTTAAGCTTCTCTTTATCTTCACCAACGAGCTGAGCGTAATACTTTTCGAGATTAATATTCGCTTGGCTATCTAGCGGGTAATGGTAAATCTCAGCCTGTTCTAAGGTACGTAGACGATAGTCAATACCACTATCGACATTAAGGATATGACAGTTGTCTTGAATGAGCTTGATGGCAGGTAAGAAACGCGCTCGCTGTAACCCGTTGCGATACAGATCCGCAGGTGGAATATTAGAGGTCGCAACCAAGATAGCGTTTCGAGCGAATAACTCTTGGAACAAGGTTCCTAGGATCATCGCATCGGTGATGTCTGAAACAAAGAATTCGTCGAAACAGATAATGTCCGCTTCTTCCTTCAACTTGTCTGCGACTAAAGGCAATGGATCACTCACATTACCTAGCGCCTTTAGCTCATCATGAACTCGATACATAAAGCGGTGAAAGTGAACACGCATTTTTTTAGTGGTCGGTAAGGCATCATAGAACGTATCCATTAAGTACGTTTTTCCTCGCCCTACGCCACCCCAAAAATAGAGACCTTTCGGTGGTTGTGGCAGTTCTGGCTTTTTGCCTAGTAATTTCTGGAAGCGAGTCAGTTGAGGAATGGGCGTATTCATGTAATCTTGAAATTGATGAAAGAGTTCATCTAAAGATTTTACGGCTTGCTCTTGTGCTGGATCTCTTTGAAATCCATGTTCTTTTATATCTTGTTCGTATTTTTTAATGGGATTCATGACGACATTTCCACAATGAAAGCAATATCAGACAACAACTAAAAATGAGCCCAAACAGTACGAGGAATAACGTGATGTGGTGAATAATGCAGCATCAAACTGCTAACTAGCGCACACGCATTTCTCTTTATACTGCGGCTTTCTCATAGTACCATGGAGCTGTATCACGTGTAACTAAGTAGTAACAAACATGTTAAAAAACAATAATAAGGAGCTGTTATGCCTTGGATGTATGCCGTTGCCGGTTTACTAGTCGGAGTTATTTTAGGGGTCGCTATTTCTCGTCTCATGACACCTGAATACAAAAAACAAAAGAACGTACAGAAAGAATTGGATAGCGCAAAGTTTGCCCTTGAGCAGCAGCGACAAGAGCTGGCTGATCACTTTGCGAAATCAGCAGAAATGTTGGACACATTAGGTAAAGACTACACAAAACTGTACCAACACATGGAAAAAACAAGCTCAGAGCTGATTCCTAACCTGCCAGAGCAAGATAACCCGTTTGTGAAAACAGCCGCTGCCCATTCGGACAAGCCACAAGAGAAGCCTTCAGTAAAAGAGGCGACACTTGAGGAACAACCGAAAGATTACGCTAATGGCGCAACCGGTTTATTTACAGAGCAGAAGAAAGAAATCATGAATGCTCCCGATGTTGTTACAGCAAAAGCATCGTAAACATTTAACACTTCTGTGAACTTTACAAAGGTTTTTGAGTCATAACTTTCACTCAGGTCATTTGAAACTTATCATACTTATTAAACGTATAAGAGGGTTAAGACCTTAACTAGAGAGGAGTTTATGATGAAAAAACCTTTGCTTGCTTTATCAGTGCTAACTTTAAGCTTAAGTTCAATCATCACCCCCATTAAAGCAACAGCCGCACTGCCATTAAGTGTGGGTAATGAACAATTACCGAGCCTTGCTCCTATGCTTGAACAAGTGACCCCCGCTGTGGTTAGTATTGCCGTAGAAGGCAAACAGGTACAACGTCAGCAAATCCCTGAACAATTTCAATTCTTTTTTGGTCCAGAACAAACACGAGAGCGTCCCTTCCGCGGATTAGGCTCTGGTGTCATCATTGACGCCGAGAAAGGTCATATCGTGACCAATTACCATGTCATTAATGGTGCGGACGATATCAAAGTAAAACTGCATGATGGTCGAGAGTACGATGCTGAGCTAATCGGCGGCGACCAGATGTCTGATATCGCACTGCTAAAATTAGAAGAAGCCAAAAACCTGACCCAGATAAAAGTCGCAGACTCAGACAAACTAAGAGTTGGTGATTTTAGTGTCGCGATCGGTAACCCATTCGGACTTGGGCAAACCGTGACATCCGGTATTGTTTCTGCACTCGGCCGTAGCGGCCTGAATCTAGAAAACTTTGAAAACTTCATTCAAACCGATGCAGCAATCAACAGCGGCAACTCTGGTGGTGCGCTAGTGAACCTTAACGGTGAGCTAATTGGTATCAACACCGCCATTCTTGGCCCTAACGGAGGTAATGTCGGTATCGGCTTTGCAATCCCTTCTAATATGATGACAAACCTGACAGAACAAATTCTCGACTTCGGTGAAGTAAAACGCGGCATGCTTGGCGTTCAAGGCGGAGAAGTGACCTCTGAATTGGCAGAAGCACTCGGTTATGAATCAAGCAAGGGCGCCTTTGTTAGCCAAATCGTCCCTGACAGCGCAGCCGATAAAGCAGGACTGAAAGCGGGCGATATTATTGTCTCTATTAATGGCAAACGCATTGATACCTTCAGCGAGTTAAGAGCTAAGGTCGCAACACTCGGCGCTGGTAAGCAGATTGAACTGGGTGTGGTTCGTGACGGTAAGAGCAAAACCTTTGATGTGACGCTTGGTGAATCCACCAATAATAAAACACAAGCTGAGAAGCTCCATGAAGGACTAGCTGGTGCTGAGTTAACCAACACAACAGAGAGTGACTCTGCAACGGGCGTCAAGGTATCGAATGTTGCTCAAGGTTCACCAGCCGAAGCCTATCAACTCCTGAAAGATGACATCATCATCGGAGTAAACCGCCAGCCCGTTAAGAACCTTGCTGAGTTTAGAGAGATTCTTGAAAAACAACCTGGTGTACTGGCGCTTAATATCCAGCGAGGCGACCGAACTATCTATCTTGTGATTCGATAGTCTTACGTCAGCGCAATTACAGGGAGGCTCAGTAAGTTTGCTTTAAACTTACTCAGTCTCCCTTTTCTTTAGATCAATCAAAATGCTATGCTTCACTTGTAATCAAATCAGTCATCCATTGATGGAGGCTTCACACCTTACTTGTTGAAGAGGGAAACATGCTGTCCTTTCTATTTCGTTCTATTTCCCTTGGACTCGTTTCAGCGGCGCTTATTCTTCTCGCCTTCCCGAGCTTAAGACCAGCGATTGTCGCTGACGTCACTAGCCCTAAAGTCGATAATATTGGCTCTCTTCAGATTTCATTTAACCAAGCAGTTCGCCGCGCGGCGCCTGCAGTGGTTAACATTTATAGCCGTAAATACGCTGAAAGCGATCGAAACAAACTGCTCACACAAGGTTTGGGCTCTGGGGTGATTGTTAGCGAGAAAGGTTACATCATTACCAACTTCCATGTGGTGGCTCAAGCAGACCAAATAGTTGTGGCACTTCAAGATGGCCGAGTAGCAGCTGCGCAACTTGTCGGTTCAGACAAACGCACCGATATCGCGATACTTAGAGTCAGCGGTGATAATCTACCGGTGATCCCACTCAATCCTAATTACAAAGCCAATGTCGGTGATGTTGTACTGGCTATCGGTAACCCATACAACCTAGGTCAAACAACAACCTTTGGTATCATCTCTGCAACCGGCCGTTCTTCGATCAGTGCCGATGGCCATCAAGCCTTTATCCAGACCGATGCGGCAATCAATGAAGGTAACTCAGGTGGCGCACTGGTGAACTCACAAGGTGAGCTAGTCGGTATCAATACCGCCTCTTTCCAGCAAGCTACCGACATGGAAACCTATGGGATCTCATTCGCTATCCCCTATCCGCTTGCTAATAAAATCATGGAAAAGATCATCGCCGATGGTCGTGTGATTCGTGGCTATATTGGTATCGATGGACAAGACATCAACTCAGTCACCTCACGCATGTTGGGTACTAAGAATATCGGCGGGATCGTTGTGTTGGGGATAGACACGAATGGTCCGGCTGCCGATGCGGGTTTTGAAGCTCAAGACATTATTGTCAGTATCAACGATAACCAAGTAAATGGTCGCCAGAGTGTAATGGACATCGTTACCGACCTGCGACCTGGTACAGTTATCGATGTGGGTATATTGCGCCAAGGTGAAAGCAAAACCTTAAAGGTGACCATCGCCGAAGATACTCGCCTGTAGAGCAAACTCTGTAAGCAATGATTCAAGCTGCTAATACACAAGTACAAAAAACCCAGCTCATAGGCTGGGTTTTCTTTTATCTAAAGATTGTTTCAAGTATCTCTACGATTCACTTTGCTCTTCGATATCGATGCGAGTCACTCGCTGTAGTCCTCTAGGCAGTAGACCACCACGACGACCACGTTCACCACGGAAGTTTTCAAGATCCGCAGGTTTCAAACCAAGCTTACGTTTACCGGCGTAGATAGTCAGCGTCGCATTCTCTGGGATAGCCATAAGATGTGAGACAAACTCTTCACGCTCTTTTGCTTTCGCAGAAGGGATGTTGATGATCTTGTTGCCTTTACCTTTGCTCAGCTGAGGGAGATCTTTAATCGGGAACAACAACATACGACCTTGGTTAGTAATCGCCAGAATCTGATTACTGTCCAAGTCAGCAATAGGGCTTGGCATCATCACTTCAGAAGCTTGTGGCAAGTTAACCAAGGCTTTACCGCTCTTGTTCTTGGACAGCAGATCGCTACCCTTACAAACAAAACCATAACCTGCATCAGAACCGACTAACCATAATTGTTCATTCTCTCCCATCACCACTTGGCGAATAGAAGTACCTGGGCTGACGTTCAAGCGGCCTGTAATTGGCTCACCTTGGCTTCGCGCCGACGGTAATGAATGTGACTCAAGGGAGTAGCTTCGACCATCACTGCCGAGGAACACCGCTTGCTGGTTACTCTTACCCTTAGCACTCGCTAAGAATTTATCACCCGATTTGTAGTTCAAACCTTCAGCGTCAACTTCATGCCCCTTGGCATGACGAATCCAACCTTTCTCAGACAACACAACCGTGATTGGTTCGCTTGGTACTAAGTCGCGCTCTGTTAGCGCTTTCGCTTCAGCGCGCTCAATCAGAGGTGAACGACGATCATCGCCATATTTATCCGCATCTGCTTGGATTTCTTTCTTGATCAGCGTATTCAAGCGACGCTCTGAACCGAGTAGCTTTTCAAGCTTTTCACGTTCAGCTTCAAGCTCTTCTTGCTCTGCTCGGATTTTAAACTCTTCTAACTTAGCTAAGTTACGAAGTTTAATATCAAGAATCGCATTGGCTTGAATTTCAGAAATGTTGAAACGGCTCATTAGGACAGGACATGGTTCGTCTTCTGTACGAATGATCTCAATCACTTCATCGATATTAAGATAAGCAGCAAGCAAACCTTCTAAGATGTGCAAGCGTGCCAGTACTTTATCTAAACGGTACTGCAAACGACGGCGAACCGTTGTGCGACGGAACTCGATCCACTCTTTCAGGATTTGAACTAAGCCTTTAACTTGAGGACGATTATCTAAACCAATCATGTTCAAGTTAACGCGGAAGTTTTTCTCTAGATCCGTCGACGCGAACAGGTGACTCATCAATTGGTCACAGTCGATACGATTCGAACGAGGAACGACAACGATACGCGTTGGGTTCTCGTGATCCGATTCATCTCGCAAGTCGTCAACCATTGGCAGCTTCTTAGCGCGCATCTGGTTAGCGATTTGCTCAAGTAACTTCGCACCTGACACTTGATGAGGTAAAGCCGTGATAACAATATCAGAGCCTTCCTTGTGCCAAACCGCGCGCATCTTGATGCTGCCACGTCCAGTACGGTAGATCTTTTCGATGTCCGATTTCGGGGAGATAATCTCAGCTTCAGTCGGGTAATCTGGACCTTGAATGAAACCCATCACGTCTGAAAGCTCAGACTTAGGCGTATCAATTAGGTGAATGGCTGCATTAGCGACTTCACGCACGTTGTGTGGTGGAATATCGGTCGCCATACCTACCGCGATACCTGTAATACCGTTAAGTAGGATGTGAGGTAGGCGAGCAGGCAACATTTGAGGCTCTTTCATCGTGCCATCAAAGTTTGGTTGCCAGTCAACAGTGCCTTGACCTAGTTCACCTAGAAGAACCTCAGCAAACTTAGATAATTTGGCTTCGGTATAACGCATCGCAGCGAACGATTTCGGATCATCAGGAGCACCCCAGTTACCTTGACCATCTACCAATGGGTAGCGGTAAGAGAAAGGCTGCGCCATCAATACCATCGCTTCGTAACAAGCAGAGTCACCATGTGGGTGATACTTACCTAATACGTCACCAACGGTACGTGCTGATTTTTTGTATTTCGATGCAGCCGATAAGCCTAGCTCAGACATCGCGTAGATAATACGACGCTGTACTGGCTTCAAGCCATCACCGATATACGGCAATGCACGATCCATGATCACGTACATTGAGTAATTTAAGTAGGCATCTTCGGTGAACTTGCGCATTGGCAGCTGTTCAACGCCATCATATGTAATTTCGTTAGACATCCATTATACCTCGGCCATATCACCGTTAGTCTGTAGCCATGTACGGCGATCATCTGCACGTTTCTTACCAAGCAGCATGTCCATCATCTCGTTGGTTGCTTCGCTGTCATCAATCGTTAACTGCACAAGGCGACGAGTGTTTGGATCCATGGTGGTTTCACGCAACTGAAGTGGGTTCATTTCACCCAGACCTTTGAATCGTTGCACGTTGATCTTGGCTTTCTTCTGCGATAGTCGCTCAAGCACACCGTCTTTCTCTGCGTCATCAAGTGCGTAGAACACTTCTTTACCGCAATCGATACGATACAGAGGAGGCATTGCCACATAGATATGACCCGCTTCAACTAATGCATGGAAATGGCGAGTAAACAAAGCACACAGCAGTGTCGCGATATGAAGACCATCCGAGTCCGCATCGGCAAGGATACAGATCTTACCGTAACGCAGGCCGGATAAATCATCGTTGTCCGGGTCGATGCCTAGAGCCACCGAGATGTCGTGCACTTCTTGCGAAGCCAATACTTGGTCTGCTGACACTTCCCATGTATTTAGGATCTTACCGCGAAGTGGCATAACTGCTTGGAACTCACGATCACGTGCTTGTTTAGCAGAACCACCCGCCGAGTCCCCTTCCACGAAGAAGATTTCGGTACGGCTTAAGTCTTGAACTGAACAGTCAGTTAGCTTACCCGGCAGTGCTGGGCCTGAAGCGATTTTCTTACGCACAACCTTTTTGCTTGCGCGCATACGGCGGTGGGCATTCGCAATACAAGCTTCTGCTAGCTGTTCTGCCAGTTGTGGCTTTTCGTTCAACCACAGGCTAAACGCATCTTTTACCACACCAGACACAAACGCAGCAGTTTGACGTGAAGACAAGCGCTCTTTTGTTTGACCAGCAAACTGCGGATCTTGCATCTTCACCGACAGTACGTACGAACAGCGATCGAAGATATCGTCGCCCGTTAGCTTAACGCCACGCGGCAGCAAATTACGGAATTCACAGAACTCACGCATTGCATCAAGAAGACCTTGGCGAAGACCGTTTACGTGTGTACCACCTTGTTTAGTCGGTACTAAGTTCACGTAACTTTCGGTGATCATGTCGCCGCCTTCTGGCTGCCAGATGATCGCCCAGTTTGCCATTTCTGTTTCAGCAACGAATTCGCCAACATACGGTTCTTCAGGCAGCAAGGTGTAACCTTTCACGCCTTCGGCAAGGTAGTCTTTTAGACCATCTTCATAGAACCATTTATGCTCTTCACCACCGACTTTGTCGATAAAGGTAATTTCTAAACCTGGGCAAAGCACTGCTTTTGCACGTAGGTTGTTAATCAGACGAAGTGTCGAGAATTTAGGGCTATCGAAGTACTTAGGATCAGGCCAGAAATGTACTGATGTACCACTGTTACGATGACCACAAGTGCCCGTCACAGTAAGCTCTGTTACTGCATGACCGCCTTCAAGTGCGATCTCGTGAACCTGACCTTCTCGGCGTACGGTCACTTCAACACGTTTTGACAGCGCGTTTACAACCGAGATACCTACACCGTGCAGACCACCAGAGAACTTATAGTTGTTATTCGAGAATTTACCGCCAGAGTGGAGCTTAGTTAAAATCAGCTCAACACCTGAGATCCCTTTTTCAGGGTGGATATCGACAGGCATACCACGGCCGTCATCGGTAACTTCTAACGATTGGTCTGCATGAAGTACCACTTTGATCTTCTTAGCGTGTCCCGCTAGTGCTTCATCGACCGAGTTATCAATGACTTCTTGGGCAAGGTGGTTAGGTCTTTCTGTCTCGGTATACATTCCCGGGCGGTGTCGCACAGGGTCGAGACCTTCAAGTACCTCGAGGTCTTTTGCATTATATTGTTCAGTCATAATACGGAGTTTACTCAAAAAGTTTGCGTCAGTTCGCTGGCTCCAGTTTCACTAAAGCAGAATCATTACTATGAACCGTCATAGTAGAGCGAACGAGCGAAGTATTGGGGAATATAGTCTGGAAGCTGAGTAATGATGTCAAGCTAGTTCAAAAACTAAGACATCAAACTATGATATTTCACCATTGATAGATGAAATAACAGGCAAACAAGAGAAAATCACTTGGTTGGTGGAACAGATTAAAG
The DNA here is from genome assembly GCF_041474195.1 of Vibrio sp. 10N.222.52.C3. Classification (NCBI taxonomy): domain Bacteria; kingdom Pseudomonadati; phylum Pseudomonadota; class Gammaproteobacteria; order Vibrionales; family Vibrionaceae; genus Vibrio; species Vibrio sp. 10N.222.52.C3. The sequence continues at coordinate 41,210 of NZ_JBFRTQ010000080.1, forward strand.
ATTTAGAAAGGTGATGATTTGTTGTGGGTAGCGTTCAAAATCAACAAAGCTATGATCCCCGCCCTCTTCTACTGTCTGTGTTGCACCTTGGTACTTCTCTACCGCTTGTCGGTAATCCAGAACTTCGTCTTCCGTTTGCTGAAGTAACCAGAAGTCGCTCGGCTTAGCGATAGCCGAAACCTCTAACGCCTTCAGTTCATCAATATGTTTTGTTTCCAGTACATATCGTTCATCTGTGTATGGGTTTACTTGTTCACCTAAATAGTCAGCAAGAAGCTCATACGGCTTCACTGCTGGGTTTACAACCACCGCTTTAAAACCATAGTGGCTATTCAGCCATGTTGAAAGATAGCCACCCAGCGAGCTACCGACCAACGCTATTTGATATTGCTCTTTGTATTGCTCCACCAGCTGCTGTAAATGAAGTGCCGCTTGTTGAGGGAAACTCGGCAGTTGAGGGGTTACGACTTTAATATCAGCGCGATGCTCCGCACAGTAATCTGCCATCACATTCGCTTTATGAGAACGTGATGAGCTGTTAAATCCGTGAATATAGAGAAGCAGCGATGGCTTATTAGCTTGTTGATTAGAGCCTGGCATCAATAACCGCCTTCATTAGTAACCAGCAGCCTTAAAATCAGGCAAGAACTGCCCATGAGGCAGACGACGAACTTGCGTGCTAACGGTACCGTCTTGATGTAATTCAATCTCTCTCCAGCCCGGAGACAAAGTATCAACCGCGAAGTCATCTGAGTTAGGTTTGAATTGCACACAAGTCGACGGTGTTGCCATGACTTGTACACCATGATGATCTCGGTTCATGTCTTGATGAACGTGACCACACAGTACGGCTTTAACATTGGTGTGCTGTTGAACCACATCCCAAAATTGATCGGCGTCTTTTAGGTTATGTTGATCTAACCATGCGCTGCCAACCAACAATGGATGGTGGTGCAATAGAACCAAGGTATTACGTTCAGGGAACTCCGTCAGCTTCTGTTCTAATAGGTCAAGCTGTTGATCGCTGAGGCGACCATGAGGCACACCAACCACCTGCGAGTCTAGCATCACCATCTGCCAGTTATCGCCTAGCAAGACATGCTCAACACACTGTATTTGTGGTGATGGTAAAACACTGCCCATATTAGGCTTAAAGTCATGGTTCCCTGGCAGCCAATAGCATGGCTTTTCCAAAGGCTGAATCCCTGACTCAAATTTCTGGTACGACTCAGCACTGTGATCTTGAGATATATCACCGGTTGCTAAAATCGCTTGATAGTCAAAGCCCTGACTAACAATGCCATCGACTACAGCACGAAAGCTATCTTGAGTGTTGATGCTTAATAAGCTGCCATTGCTCGGCGCAAATAAATGCGTGTCCGTTAGCTGCACAAGCTTAATAGTGCTCTCATCAAATTTTGAAGTGTGTGATAATTCCAAAATAACAAATCCAGATACGTTACTGTTTAGACTTTAAAAGTGTTGATAAATAGGCTCAATTAAAAGGCAATTGGGGTTCGGCTGATACCCGTTTTTAAACAAAACGTTAACCATTCCCCAAGAAATTTATTCAATTGAAATTTCTCGTCCTTTTGCAGAAGCTTAGTGTTGGGGTAGTCATATTTCGCTTTGACTCGCGAAAAATCCCCGCTAGCGCACACTTCTGCAACTCGAGCGTCGTGATATAGCCTGACAGACATTTTTGGCAAAGGAAACACTGGCATCGCATCACTCTGACATATATCTATTAATGTGGTGTATTTTGTGACCTCATTCACTGTCAATTGATACACCATATTAACGGCTTGGTAACAGCGAACGTCACCAACCTCATGCCCAACCGGTAACAAAGCGTTCAGTTTGGCATAGTTAGTCTCGTAAACTCGCATCAATTCAGCAAGATCAACATGATACGGTTTTTTGACCGCGATATTTGGCATGACGTTAATCTATCCACTCTGACTGTAATTCTTGGTAGTTCAATTGTAGCCACTGTAGCGCAATGATCGTGGCTCCATTTTCAAATACACCATCTTTTACCAACTGATAAGCAGCTTCGCGACTCATCACTTGTACACGAATGTCTTCACCTTCGTAGTCCAATCCGTGTACCCCTTTGGCTGTCGTTGCATCAACACAGCCAACAAAGACGTCGAGCTTTTCAGAGCAACCACCAGATGAAGGATAATACGAAGTAATAGGCAATACAGATCCGACTTCGACTCCGGCTTCTTCCATCGCCTCACGACGAGCGACATCTTGTGGCGATTCGTCCGTATCAATGATCCCAGCAACAATTTCGTATTGCCATGGGTTCTCATGCTCTAGGGCACCAACACGGATCTGTTCGACGATCACAACTTCGTCACGCACAGGATCATAAGGTAGCAAAGCGGCAGCATGTCCACGCTCAAACATCTCTCGCTCTATTGGTTGGCTCCAGCCGCCCTCAAACAGTCTATGTTTAAATGTGTACTTAACCATTTTGAAAAAACCACGAAACAGCGTCTCTTTTGAGACTATTTCCACATCTTGCGGAGTAAACTCATGTCGTTGATTGTCATACTGTTGCATTTGGTACCTCACTAAGTGATCTTTATAGTTTACTCATTGTCCGAGTTAACTACCAAGGATAAGGTTCAACTTTTTATATAAAATTTATAATTAAAGTTAAGTTTTAAAAAATAAATATTGCAC